>DAOVGD010000188.1 GCA_030672555.1 Desulfobacterales bacterium | reverse complement strand
TATATCAAGAATTTCATGAATGATCAACAGAAATGACTTGCGCCGTATTTTTATGCGGCGTGTTTTCTATGCTGAGAATGGATAATTATTTCAATTATTCTCAATCTGAAAAAACTTAAAAAAACAAGTTGGTTATCTTGGCAATTTATCTTATGCAAAGGATATACGCCAATGGTTTCCCCAAAATTCTTTATTGACTTTGAGCATATTATGCCGTATTAATTTGCGCAATGTAAATATTATAGTAAATGTTCATGTAAACAATATGTTTCTAAATCAGCGGGATATATTCTAAGAATACACTCCATACGGAGAGATGAGGCAGTTTCAAAATGTCCCCTTTTGCCCAATCTCCGCGTCAGGCTCAAATTCTAATCCTCGAAATACTTCAAGTATTCCTGCGGTTAGAATTTTCGCCTTTCTTGACCTTGGACAAAATTGAACGTTTTGAAACTGCCTCAGATGTATGCAGAAAAACACGGCTGTTTACAAAAAAGACGGTATTGCCCGCAAGCCCAAATTGTTAGAATTGGGTGCGGGATGGGACAAAAAGAGGATAGTTGGTTTAGTATGCGTCCGGAACTTACTCTGAAACAAAAGCGCTTTCTTGTTTACCTGGAACAGGAAATTGACCGCAAAGGAAACGCTCCCAGCCTGCGCAAGGCTGCGGCTGACCTCGATATCAGTCATGCGGCGGTGGCTCAGTTTGTCCGCGCGCTGGAGAAAAAAGGCTATCTCAAACGGGATGGCCGCTTCAGCCGGACCATCTATCTGCTTGGCCGCACCAGTCAAATGGCGGCAACGCAGCGCTGGCGCGAGGTGCCGATCATCGGAAAGATAACCGCGGGTCTACCCATGTACGCCCAGCAGGAGTGGGATGGAACCGTTGTGGTGGATGGAGATGTGTATCGTGGTCAAAATCTTTTTGCCTTGCGGGTTAAAGGTGATTCGATGAAAGATGTTGGCATTCTGCCATCTGATTTGGTGATCTGTGAGCCGCGTCAATATGCCCAAAATGGTGAAATCGTGGTGGCGCTGATCAATAACGAAGAGGCGACAGTAAAGCGTTTCTTTTTACGCAAAGATCATATTGAACTTCGTCCTGAAAACAGGGCATATCCGTCGATGCGTTATGGGTTTGGGGAAGTATTGATCCAGGGCAAGGTGATCGGCGTACAACGCGGTCCGGAGCAATTGATATAACAATAGTGCAGGCCGGTTTGATATTTGACCTTAATACTCGCTACTTGGCACTCTCTACCGTCTCCGGCTTTGTTGTCACGGTGAGAGCATGCCTGAATAACCTTTTCGCCACCCGCTGAACATCATCAGCAGTGACCTTGTGTATTAAATCCGGATACTGTTGAGCGTATTCATATCCTAATTCCAACAGTTCATTGACGGCGTCGCTATGAGCCTGCGCACCGTTTGTCTCCAGAGACATCTGATGCATGGTAATACACATTGCCTTGGCCCGTTCAAGTGTCTCCTCAGACACTTTTTCATTTTGAATCAGCTCAAATTTTTCCTTTATGGTGGCAAGCACGGTATCATAGTTGGAGGGTGTGGTCTGGGCCATCGCTCCAAAATAGCCCCCTTCTATTCCATAGGACGGATAGGCGTGGATATAATATACAAGGCTCTGTTGTCCCCCTCTCAACGCGTCATGAAGCCATCCGCTCGGATATCCGATTCCGGAAATAATGGCATCAATTACATCTGCTACAGGCCGATCCTCGTCATACAGGGTCATTCCATTGTACCCCACAAATATGGCGGCGGATGTCTTTTGATTGGTCTTGGTAAACATCTTATCTTCGGCGATATTTTCAGTTTCAGGCTCAATAAGGGGTTCGGCCACCATCCCAGGTAAAAAGTCACGAAAGACAACTTTGACCTTTGCTGTGATCTCTTCAGGATCTATGTCACCGTAAATCGCAAGAATTGCATTGTTAGGCATAATGACTGATTGATAGAATTCTACGATTTTTTCCCGTGAAAGATTCTGAATCGAATCAGGGGTTCCGAGGGTATCGTTACGGTAAGGATGCTTTGTATAATAGTGTTTTCTAAAAAGGCGCTGTATTTCGACGACCCAGTGTTCGTCGATCCGTTTGATTGCAAGAAGGGTGTCACGGCGCTGTTTTTCTATTTCGTCTTCCGGAAAAGAAGGATAAAGCACTACATCAGCCAAGACCTCCAGTCCCGTATCAAAATCTTCTTTTAAAACAGACGCCTTCACAAAAACCGTATTACTCCCGGACCCGGATGAGATAGCGCCTCCCACATCCTCAAAGCTCTGAGCTATTTCATGTTTGGTACGGGTCTGAGTGCCCTTGGTTAACAGGGATGCCATAAAACGGGAAATACCAGGCGTGTCCGCCGGCTCGAAACGAAGCCCTCCTTTTGCAAAGAATTGAAGTGTAACAATAGGAATCGAAGGATTTCTTTTCAACAAGAGTGTCATCCCGTTGGATAGCCTGCTTTTTATTACCTTTCCTTCCTCTTCCTCATGTTGTATATCTGCTTCTGTTCTTGCTTCAAGTGAAGCGCTTGAAGCCGGTTTTAACACTGCCATGGTCATGTATTGTCTCTTAAAATACTTTTTTGCCACCCGCTGGCAATCTTCCGCTGTCACCGACTGAATACGTTCTACATATTTGTCGCTAAAATACGGGTCCCCTGCTGCTGTCCAGTCGGAAGCCAATTGACGTCCCTGGCTTGCTGTCGACTGATTGGCGAATACGTGCTCGGCTGCAACCTTTTTCTTGGCCCTGTTCAATGCCTTGGCATCTACCCCTTTTTGCTGAATCTCTTCCAAAACGCTCCGGTTCGCCTCAATGGCTCTGTCCAGATTTTCATAATCAAGGCTCATTGATATAAAAAACTGCCCATCTACAAAGCATGGGGTCCAACTTGAAGCGCTTATGCTCAGCACTAATTGTTTTTCATCTTTCACCTTCCGGTAAAGCTCGGATGTTCTGCCGTCACCGAGTATAACTGCCAAAACATCCAGGGGATAAAGATCCGGATCGGTCAGCGGGATGGTTCGAAACCCCATCATTACACGCGTAAGTTTTGCAATAGGGGAGGATTTCTCCACCTTTCGCTCGGACAACTGCCCAGGTTCATCAGGGATAAAATAAGGGGGCTGAGGCCCTGCTTTCAACGATCCTGCCACGGATAACACTTCACTCAATACCTCTTCTTTATCCACATTCCCCACCACCGTAACCACTAAATTAGGAGGAGCATACCACCTTCGGTAGTGGGCCATCAGGTCATCTTTATCCATCGTAAGAAAGATATCTTTTTCACCGATCACCGGAATACGAACCGGATGTCTCTGGTATGCGGTCTTCATGAAGAGGTACCAGAGTACCCTTCCGGGATCGTTTTCACCCAACTGAAACTCCTGCAGGATGACGGGCTTCTCCCTCAAGTACTCTGTTTCATTGAATTGACAGTCTGTAACGGTTTCAAGGAGTAGAGAAAGGGCATCTTTATAGTGATATTTTGTGGTATTGATATAATAACCGGTCTTATCATAGGAGGTATACGCATTGCTCGCCCCTCCCATTGCCTGGATTTTTTGTTTGATTTCATCCTCTGTGTGGCGTGATGTTGTACCGCCCGAGACCACATGTTCCAGATAGTGGGAGAGCCCTCCCCCCATCCTGTCACCTTCGGATATCGATCCGGTCTCGACCAAAACCTGGCAGGCTACTACATCAGAAGAATGGTTTTCCCGTATAACCACTCTCAGACCATTTTTAAGCACTACAAACAGATCTGTTTCTTTTGATGGAAGAACTCGCTCTATGTGAGGGTCTTCAATAA
>DAOVGD010000136.1 GCA_030672555.1 Desulfobacterales bacterium | reverse complement strand
GGTGCTCATTGTTCTGATAGGGTATCGGTGTAGCGGGAAAACATCAGTGGGGAAACGTGTGGCGTCGAGCTTACAATGGCGATTTGTAGACTCAGATGCTGTCATAGAAAAGGAGACAGGACAAACTATTGAAGAAATAGTTGACACAGGAGGATGGCCCGCCTTTAGAAATGAGGAAGCAAAGGCCATCAAGCGACTTGCAACGTTGGATAAAACAGTGCTTGCAACAGGAGGGGGCGTAATACTCAACCCGGAAAATAGAAAACTGCTTCGTAAACACGGAGTTGTGGTATGGCTTAAGACTGACAGTGCAACAATCAAGAAGCGAATGCTTCAAGACGACAAAACTGAATCGCAACGACCAGGTTTGACCGACAAGGGATCAATGGAAGAGATTGATCACGTTTTGCTCGAACGCACACCATATTACGAGGATGCTGCGCACTATGTAATAGACACATCCAAGAAATCGATAGATGAGATAGCAAATGAGATTATAATGCTCAGCAAACGAGATGACCTCGCAAGAAGGTCATGATAAGAATCTGAAAACCGAAATTCCCCTCTTGAGAGGGGTGGACGCGAAGCGGACGGGGTGTGTACCCCCCTATTACAGAGCTGGGCAAAAGGAGATTTTACATAGGTCTCATAAAGCCCTTGAAAGCGAAAGGAAGTACATTGTGGCAGGAAATACCTTTGGAAAACTATTTAGAATTACCACGTGGGGAGAATCTCACGGCAAAGCTATTGGGGTAATTATTGACGGATGTCCTCCCCGGGTTCCACTCACTGAAAAGGCCATTCAAGAGGATCTCGATCGCAGGAGACCAGGGGGCGGTCCGACCTCTACCGCCAGAAAGGAGAAGGATCAGGTAAAGATCCTTTCAGGGACCTTAAACGGTCTGACCACCGGGACTCCCATTGCCATGATGGTTGAAAATCGTGATGTAAAAAGCAGCGCCTATAACGAGCTTAAAGACCTCTATCGTCCAGGGCACGCGGATTTTACGTATCAGAAAAAATATGGAATCCGTGATTGGCGCGGAGGGGGTCGCGCTTCTGCCAGAGAGACAGTGGGGAGGGTTGCTGCAGGGGCTGTGGCACGAAAGGTCCTATCTGTGGAATCGATTTCTGTTGTTGCTTACACCCTCGAACTGGGAGGGGTGGGAGTATCATCGATAGACCTTGCAGAAGTGAATAACAATCCTTTTCGCGTTCCTGATCGATCCGCTGTAAAAGAGATGGCAAGACGTATTGCAGAGGTCAAAAAAGCGGGGGATTCAATCGGGGGTGTTGTAGAAGTTATTGCCCATGGGGTGGCTCCCGGACTTGGAGAGCCGGTTTTTGATAAATTAGATGCAGAATTGGCAAAGGCATTAATGAGCATTGGTGCAGTAAAAGGAGTGGAAATTGGTGCTGGTTTTGAAGCCTCAAGAAGCCTTGGCTCCCAAAATAATGATCCGATCAGCACTAACGGGTTTTTGAGCAACAATGCCGGCGGCATCCTTGGAGGGATTTCAAATGGTGAGCCGATTGTTGTCCGCGCAGCAGTTAAACCGATTCCCTCCATAGAGATTGAACAACAAACCATTACGGTCGATAATAAGCCGACACACATTTCAGTAAAAGGTCGTCATGACGTATCAGCCATCCCGCGAATAAACGCGGTGTGCGAGGCTATGGTGTGTCTGACACTTGTAGATTTTTATTTACGGCAAAAGGTGATGGCGTCGTAAACGGATATTTTCGAGGTCACTATGGATCTAAAACTTATATGGAGCACTTTTTTTGTAATCTTCGTGGCAGAACTCGGTGATAAGACCCAGTTAGCCACACTATCGCTTGCCGCTCAAAGCGGGAAAAAATGGAGCATTTTTCTTGGGGCTTCAATTGCTCTGATCGCTACCAGTCTGATAGGCACGCTCTTAGGCGGCGCGTTCGGGCACCTGATACGACCGGATTACGTCCGGGCTGGAGCTGGTCTACTGTTCATAGTTGTTGGAATATTGATGATTTTGGGGAAACTGTAGATGATGATTTCGTAAAAAGTTTGCAAATAAAAGGCTTAAGATTTTGTACTAAGGATACGAACATAGTAAAAAAAGTTTTTGTTTCTCTGTCGTGGAAATCATATTAAGTTAAAGGTGGTATATGGAGATCCTTAAAGATTTTAGCATAAAAGACCTTGCTGAGCAGGTCACCATGCTAAACGAAATCGAAAAAGAGAAAAAAATTGAGGCAATACCAGAACTTTTCGAATTATATGCGACACCCTTAGACGATGACGCTGTTGATTATATGATCGAAAATACTCTGAGAGCGCTTCTGTCACAGAATGAAAAAGAAACTGTTAACGGTCTCCTTTCGAACAGCAGTAGAGTAAAAACAATTTGTATCCAAATAGCAGGGCAGAATCGGTTTAAATCTGCTGCGTCAACCCTTATTGATCTGACATCCAATGAAAAAAAATCTGAAATGCTCTTTGAGATCCTCTCCTCCCTTGCTGCGATAAAGGGACCTGAACCTTTGGAGGTCTTCCAGAGATATATCCATCACCCACAAACGCTTATCTCTGCTTTAGCCGTTGAGATGATAGGCGCTTATGGCGATCCTACTTCATTGGATGCGCTGTGCAAAATAATAGAGGAAGCCGGAGCTGACGAGTGCTATGGAAAATGTGACCTGGCAACCGGGAAAACCATAGAGGTCCTGGCGGCTCTAAAAAATGATAAGGCTATATCTTTTCTCGTTTCAAAAATACACCACAAAAATCCCACTGTAAGACGTCTTATTCAACAAGCGGTTGTTAAAATCGGCTCTGGGGCTGTTCCTTTTATTGCCCCACTTTTTGACCAGGAGGATGTCGACCAGAAAATTCTGGCGGCTAACGCACTTGGTCTGATAGAAGACAAAAAGGGAGGAGATATATTAGTAGCTGTCCTTGACAAAGGATCTGCAAACCATCCTAACATAAAGTTTGCCATATACGAAGCACTCGGCAGAATACCTTTTATGAAAGGTCTTGTTTGTCTGATCGACGGTTTGTCAGAGGAAGACGATCTGATTCTAATGGCGGTCGTATCTTCTCTTAATGAACAAGTAAATCCCGGGGTAATTAAAAACCTTAAAGAAATTATCAATGCCGACAATACACAAAGCAAAAGAGTAATACAGGCAATTGTATCCTCAAAGGCCTTGGTCATCTTTGAGGCCCTTTATGAAGATGAAAATGTAGCCGCAAGATTGATTGAAAACATTTCAAGATCAAATGACCCGGAGATAATTTCCGCATTTCGTGAAAAACTGGAACTCATGGAAGGAGATAGGGCGAAGTCGGACATAGAAAGGATTTCAAGACCTTCTACCAGGGAAACCGGGAAAAAAGTATTGGCCGTTGACGATTCAAAAGCGATGCTTCTTTTTTACCGAAGCGTGGCATCTGATTTGGGCATTAATGTAACAACCGCTGTCAATGGCAAAGAGGCTTTGGATATTCTGGATTTGGGAGAGATGTTTGATTTGATCTTAACAGACATGAACATGCCGATCATGGACGGTATAGAATTTACCCGCAAGGCCCGCGCCAATCCTGCCTTTGCAAAAATCCCCATTATAATGGTAACTACCGAATCGGAGAATTTCCAGGTACAACTGGCGGACAAAGTAGGGGTAAGTGACTTTATGAAAAAACCCTTTACACCGGACATGTTACAGACCAAGGTTAAAGAACACCTCCATGCGAAAATGTCTTGACATTTTTTTCAAAGGTCTCATATCGTATTGGACTTAGTGGTCATTCCGATTACCGGAGTTGTTAGTTTTTTGACACAGTCGAAATAATGTTATATATTATAAAACAAACATGAAAGGAGAAATAAGCCAATGAACATAAGAGTTGCTGTCCCTTCTGTAAACCCGGGGGGACTGAAAGCAGAAAGAGCAGGGCATTTTGGGCACTGTGACGTATTTACCATGGTAGATATTGAAGATGGTGAGATAAAAAATACCAGCACTGTCGAGAACGTGTCGCACGCACAGGGCGGTTGTATGGTCCCGGTAAATTTACTCAGCCAGCAGAATGCGAATGCCCTCATTGTCAGCGGGATTGGAATGCGTCCATTCCTTGGCTTTCGCCAAGTAGGAATCGATGTCTATTATTCACCTAACAGTAATAATGTAGGGGCAGTCGTAGACGATTTTATGAAGGGGAGATTGCAAATTATTACTGAACAACAAACTTGTGGTGGCCAAGGAAGGTAAGTTTAATTCAAAAAAATGTCATAAAAATGACACTCCATTGTTTACTCTATAGTCTTCCTCCCAATTTAAAAAGCACCCTTTCTGAGCGAATAATCCTTGTTTGATGTCTAACGGTTTCATAAAAAAGTCTTTCCTCAGAGGCCTTTGAAAAACGCGACATTTTTTCAAAGGCCTCTGATTGTTTTTTAAGGAGTTTAGTCAATTGTGTAATTTTATTGAATTATAATGAAATAGGGGGGCTGTGATTTAACGGCATTAGAGCAATATCGTATCATAATCGATAATTTGGTTTAATTTTCCAGCAATCTGCCCGATAAATATTATAAGAAGGGTGTTATTTAAAAGATGGTACGGTATATGCGAGAAAAACAAGAAACAATATAGAACGATATAAAAGGAGACAAAAGAAATGTTACAAGAAGATCAGGACTTTCTGCAAATCGTGTCAATAGTTACTTCACAATTGGGATGCACAATAGAAAGTGTGGACGGAAGGAGTATCTCGATTAACTGCCCTGGCGGTAAAGATCAGGAAATTAAGTGTGCCCAGGTTATAGAAGAGATTATAGAAGGTAACAGTGGAATCTAACAGGATATGACACTGTTCTCGGCAAAAGACGTAGTAGTATGTAGTAATATGTGAACCGGGTGTCTTAAGGAAGACATCTGTTCATAATCTTTCATGTATACTAAGGGCTCGCTCAAAAATAACTCCACATTTTGATGAGCCGATCCATCCCGCATGGCTGCGTTGCTC
>DAOVGD010000132.1 GCA_030672555.1 Desulfobacterales bacterium | reverse complement strand
AATACTCCGTGACCGATTACCCATCAAATATGAGGATACAAAGGGGGGATTGTTTTATGCCGATTTATGAGTATCGATGCGTAAGCTGTGGCCATACATTTGAGAGATTGCAGTCCGTGCATGAAGCGGCGGTTGCCACATGTCCAAAATGTGATAACCCGGTAGAAAAGATCATGAGTTCTGCTGTTGGCTATGTTATGAAAGGGACCAGCCAGGGAGGTGGCGCGTACAGGCCGGAAGACCATGGAGGAGGGACATGTTGTGGCCTTTCCTCACCCTGCGACAATCCAAAGCGGTGTTGCGGGAAATGACAGGACCACTCCTATGATTGGGCTATCGGCAAACCAGAGGCTAACATATGTTTTTTATTGAATTTAATAAAAATATATTTGTTGGCGGTATCCCCGATGATGCCGGCATCAAAGAACTGGCTCAGAAAGGCATTAAGACGGTCGTTGATTTGAGAACCGGGGAAGAGATTAGTAACCCCGACGAGCCACGGCTCCCCCGGAGTATGGGGATTCGCTATATTCATCTGCCCGTTAAGGGCGACGGATTGTCGGAAGACAAATTGAGTATGTTTTATCAGACCATTTTTGATGAGGAGAAGTATCCCGTTTACATTCATGGACCAAAGGGGATCAGACCTCTCGCACTCCTGTTAACTATTGCCGCCTTAAAGGAGGGAAAAACAGTTGCCGATATCCTGCAAGATGCGAAAAAGCTAAACGCTCCCAAGGAAGATGCACCAAAAGTTTTGCACTTTGTGGAAGCCTTTTTTCAGCACCGCAAGGAACATGGTGAGCACGAGGCCATTGCTACTGAGGTTATTGAACGGTGGCTCAGACCAAAAAATCGGGGCGCCATTCCGGATGCCGATACCTTTGCCAAGGTTACAGGACCATGTGGTGATACCATTGAGATATATTTCAAGATAAGAAACAAGCGAATCGAACAGGCGCGCTATCTCACCAATGGGTGCCCCAACAGCGCTGCGTGCGCTTCCGTAGGCGCTGAACTGGCCGAAGGCAAAACATTGGATGAAGCGTATGATTTGACGCACGAAGATATCATCCGTTCGCTGAACGGCCTGCCTAACGAAGGACAGCACTGTGCCAAATTAGCCATCCAAACGATACGAGAAGCGATTAATTACTATTTTGAAAAACAAAAGAAGGCATCATCTGAACCAAATCTTACCCCCTGAGATGGTTAAGGAAATTGGTTGCTTCTTAAACAGCTATTCCTATTTAACAGGTTTTATATTGGTAGAGTAGCTTTCCTCCCACTTTTCTTTCGATTTTATCACACAACGTTACTATGTCTTGCCAGGAGGACTGAAAATCGAGTATTATAAAAGTGAATTGCATCGATCTGAGCGCTCATGGTATCAATGATCAATAGAGAAAGACTTGAGGATTTGCCATGTTTGAACAAGGCAAGGGAGTTGTGCCAGACCCTTTTTTATCATCAAAACAATTGAAAAGAGAATTGCTTGGGCTCATAGAAAATAGACGGGAGAAAATTACGCCCGGCCAATTAGAAAGGACTATATCCCAAAAATTTTCTGTAAAAAGGAAAGAAATAAAATCAGTTATAAAGGATCTGGTGACAGAAGGCGCGCTGATATACACATACCATTATGGTCGCACATTTATAGAAAAATCTTTTAATAAGGCGGTTCGCATATCAAAATATGTTATCTTAAAACCACCAACTATCTCTTTTGGCGCCAAGGCCGATGATGTTGTGGTTGAAATAGCTCATGGAGCATCATTTGGCACCGGCCAGCATCCTACAACGCGAATTGCAATAAAAGGAATCGAACACGCAGTAAGAAAGAGCAGCCTTTTGGAGGGAGACAAAGAAACTTCCACTCTCGATATAGGAACAGGATCAGGGGTCCTCGCAATAACATCTGTACGGCTGGGAATTGACAAAGGGATAGGATTAGACATAGATCCCTGCGCAAGACATGAGGCCAAAGCAAATATCAAGATTAATGGACTTGAAGATAAGATCAAAATCTGCGACAGCTCTTTAGAAAGTCTCAATCAAAAATTTACATTGATAACTGCGAATCTGAGATGCCCGACATTGAAAAAAATATACCCCGCCATAGCAAAGATCACCAAGGAGGGAGGCGCCGTTGTACTTTCGGGAGTGAAGACAGATGAAGTTTCAGAGCTCATTGATATATACACAGAAAAGTACTTCGAGTATAATTGGGAAGAATGTGAAAAAGGCTGGGCATGTCTTCTGTTCTTAAAAACAACTGCGCCCGTCACTCAAAATTTTTCGGTATTCTTATGCACAGAAAAGAAGGAGATATAATCCTTGACTCTATCACTGAAGGTGTATTTAGATAACGGTTCGGAGAAAGACATCTTCTTTGTGCTCAAGGCAAAATGCCCGGTGATCGCACGCCACATCGGGTGTACTGTGGGCAGTCTGGTTTTCCTCTTCTCTATCGAATTTTTGTAAAAGGGTGTGAACATCTTTGGATAACTCAGCAATAGATGCCGACAGGGACAAAATCCCTAGAAATGCTACCAAAGAAGCCAGGCAGATCGAGCGTGTGGCCCTTTATGCCTTTCTCATTAACTTTGTGCTCACAGGAATTAAAGGCGTACTCGCATACTTTTCGGGCAGCTTGGCCGTCGCTGCCAGCGCAATCGATTCTGCTACTGATTCTGTCGCTTCTCTCACCATATTAGGCGGCCTGAAATTATCGACCCGAAAAACTCCCAGTTTCCCCTACGGATTGTACAAGATTGAAAATGTAATTTCTGTGATTATGGCGATGTTCATCTTTTTTGCAGGATTTGAAATCGTCCGCAACATCCTCTCCCCAGGTGCAGAATCGCCAACTATTACGTTAGGGCTCATCGGCTGGTTATTAGCGGGAATATTGATCACGTTTTTGTTTGGGCAGTATGCGATAGCCGTAGGCAAACGAACTGAATCCCCCACCCTGATCGCTGAAGGTCGTCATCGTCAGGTTGATGTGCTCTCTTCCATGGTGGTGGTGTTGGCAGTGGGGTTTCACTATTTTGGATTGGATATAGATTTTTTTGGAATAACCATAGATCACATCGCGGCCGGGCTGGTTCTTGTCTTTATCGGTCAAGCTGGATGGGAGCTCCTTTCTGACGGCATGAGGGTGCTCCTCGATGCCTCCCTTGACCCTGATACGCTTAATCAGGTGCGGAAGATTATCGAGTCACAGCCAATGGTAATAGAAGTTCGGCGGTTAGCAGGCCGCAACGCTGGCCGTTATCGCTTCCTGGAAACAGAGGTGGTTTTGCGTACTGGCAATCTGAAAAAAGCCCATGCAATCAGTCAACATATCGAAGCGGACATTAGAAAACAGATGCCTCTGGTAGAGCGGGTGGTGATTCACTATGAGCCCCAGGTACGCGAGCATATGCGTATCGCGGTTCCTCTCGCAGATACTATGGGGCATGTCAGCGCCCATTTTGGCGAGGCGCCCTACTTTGCTGTAGTGCTAATGCGTGTGGCTGACGGAAACATTGAACGGCAAGAGGTGGTAACCAATCCGCACACCAAGGTCCCTAAGGCCAAGGGAATTCGCGTGGCCGAGTGGCTGATTGAGCAGAAAGTAGATGTGGTGGTGGCAAAAGAAGACTTACAGAAAAAAGGCCCCTCATACGTTTTCGCTAATGCCGGGGTGGAGTTACAAGTATCTGCGGCTAACCAGTTGAATGAAGTGATTGACTTCTTTCGGAATTAGAAGAAGAGTCGAGCCGATTTTATTTCGATGACGGTTCCAACAAAAATAGGAAAGAACCGAAATTTTTGTTTGGACAACAGCCCGTAAAGGAATAACCAATTTTTGGAAGGAGGGAAAAATGCCTATTGCAACGGTCAATATTATTCCATTAGGTACATCAACACCGAGCGTGGGGGACTACATCGCCGACTGCGTCAGGGTATTAAAAGAGGCAGGCGCGAGCTTTGAGGTGGACGCCATGGGAACAGTCATTGACGGGGAGATTGACGAGATCTTAAACCTGGTCAAAAAGATGCACGCCGTTCCATTTGAAAAGGGAGTCCAACGAGTTGTCACTACAGTCTCAATTGATGACCGCCGTGATAAAAAAGTGACCGCCCGCGAAAAGCTGGCATCCGTCATGAGGAGATTGGGCTAACTTTTCCCTTTAAACATTACCTCGAGATAATGTCGGGTAATCGGATCAACGCTTTCAAAGGAGTGACCCGGGTTCTCATTTTTTGCTGCCATCTCTTTCCTGGCCTGTGATGCAAGGATTTTGCCCAGTTCTACTCCGAATTGGTCGAATGGGTTGATCCCCCAGATGAATGCCTCGTAAACGGTCCGGGCCTCGTAAAAGGCAAGAAGTCGTCCGATGTCTGCCGGTTCAAGCGCATTTACCAGGATTGTGGAAGAGGGTCTGTTTCCGGGGAAGAACTTTGCCGGATTCGTATCTTCTTTACCTACTGCCAGGGCCATCGGCTGAGCAATCAGGTTCGCCCATAATTCCTGGTAATTTGTAACACCCCTTGATTTGGACCGGTATTCGGCATACTGCGGGTTGACCGCTCCGATAAAATCGATCGGAAAGGGTCGTCCCTGATGCGCTAACTGAAAAAAGGAGTGCTGTGCGTTGGTGCCCGGCTCCCCGAATATGATCGGGCCGGTGGCAACGTCCATTATTTCCCCATCTGCTGAAACATATTTTCCATTGCTTTCCATATTAAGCTGCTGAATGTGAGGTGCCAGTTTATGCAATGGTTCGGCATACGGGATGACCCCCTGGGCCGGATAACCGAGAAAATTGTTGTTCCATACCGCGATCAAAGCTGCGACAAGGGGAACATTTTCTCGTATAGAAGCAGTCCGGGTGTGGATATCGACCTCTTCCGCTCCCTTTAGAAATGTCTCAAATCGCTCATAGCCCAGATAGAGGCTTAAGGGCAATCCTCCCACCGCGGAAGAGACGCTGTACCTCCCCCCAAAAAAATCGAACATGTGAAAGGCACGTATAACAGGCGCTGAAGGATCATCGCCAGGGCTCCCTTTTGCTGTTACGGCCACGAAGTGTTTTGACGGATCTAAGCCCTTTCCCCGCATGTATGACCTTGCCTGTGCTTCATTGGCCATGGTCTCCGCGGTAGTATAGCTTTTTGATATCACAATC
>DAOVGD010000137.1 GCA_030672555.1 Desulfobacterales bacterium | reverse complement strand
TCCGGCAATAGTTCACCGCAAAGACGCAAAGGACGCAAAGAAAAATTTATAGTCTTTAAAACTTTGCGCTCTTTGCGTCTTTGCGGTGAGATAAGGGTTACTTCCAAGCCTGTCACTCATCGCATTGCACTTTTAGTTTTTTGAAGCATGAGGAAACGAACCGTAATGATGCCAGCGAGCGCAAGAATCCCTCCTTGCCATCCCCCGTATTTTAACAACAGATAAGTAGAACCTGTTAGGAAGCCAAATCGCGCAAGAGTAATCAGGGAGAATTTTAGCATGGTCTTTTTTTCAAGTAACAGCCTGACCTGCCATCTTAAAGTGACAAAAAAAATCGTTCCGATTGCGATTCCTGCTATGAAAAGAAGGAGATAGCTCATTTTTTATATTACGCTATGTGTTGTATCATAACAAATGACCAATGACGAATGACAAATGACGAATGACAAATGACAAAGATGTTCATTTCATACATCGCCATGCGTTGTAACAACCAAGGGCAAGACCTACCATTATGAGCGTGAGTGTCCAGAAGATCCCCTGGTCAAATTTTTTATCCAGAAACCGCCCTGAAAAAGCTCCTAATAGCGTCGGAAGGACAACCATCCATCCAACAATTCCGAGCCTCGCAATCCCTGACCAGAAACTCGGTTCGCTCTCCTTTTCACTGAGTTCGTGCATCTTCCGTTTACGACTTATGGTATCGAGAAAGTTTTTCTTTTTATCCTTATTTGACACCTGACTACACTCCTGCAGGAGGCCCTGGCCTTCCGACACGCTCGAAAGAGAGGAAGTTGCGCATCATCATTATCCCTATACGTTCTAAAGAGATACGTGTCATCCTTTCATCTGCCTCCTCTTTTGCCATTTCCAGGGACAATATTTCTTCCAGCCGTGCCATATCTTCTCCGGCTACTGCTTCTCTTGCAGCAATGGTAACAGAGCTGTTTTCGACCTTAAGAATACCGCCGTTAACCGCAACATATTGTTCTTTCCCATCGCTGTTTTTGTACCTTAAGATGGTTGGCGTAAGGACAGTCAAAAGGTTGATATGACCTGCTTCAATTCCAAAATATCCGCTCCGGTCTTCTGCTATGAGAGAAAGAATCTCTTCATCCAAAATGGTTTGAGCAGGGGTAAATATCTTTATGGGGAATAGTGTAACTGCCATTTGTCCTTCGTCATTGGTTATTGGTCAGAGAACAGAAGTCAGATGTCAGATGTCAGATGTCAGAAGTCAGATGTCAGAAAATAGATGTCAGATGGCCATCTGTCTTCTGTTTTCTGACTTCTGTTCTCTGTTCTCTGGCTTCTGTCCTCTGTTCTCTGGCTTCTGCCCTCAATCATCAATCCCTAAATCCTTCCTATTAAGTAAAAATCCAGCTCCGGTCTTTCATCCCATTTGCCGGACAGTATCTCTTCCGCACCCTTCAATGTCTCTTTTAGGGATACGTACTGCCCGGGTCGTCCGGTAAAGGCCTCGGTTACAAAAAATGGTTGTGTCAAAAAGCGGAGAAGCCGCCGTGCCCTTCCTACAGTGCGTCGTTCTTCCGGCGAGAGCTCTTCAATCCCGAGCATAGCAATTATGTCCTGGAGTTCTCTATACCGCGCTATTGTTTGTTTTACCTGTTGAGCTATGTTGTAATGCCGTTCTCCAACCTGGTAAGGATCGAGCAGATTTGAGTTGGAGTTGAGGGGGTCAACAGCAGGGTAAAGACCTTCAGCCGCAGTCTGCCTTGAAAGTACTATCGATGCGTCAAGGTGTGCAAATGTGTGGGCCGGCGCAGGGTCAGTGAAATCATCAGCAGGCACATAAACCGCCTGAATAGAGGTGATCGAACCCTTAAGTGTTGATGTGATCCGTTCCTCGAGTTCCGCCAGCTCCGTAGCAAGTGTTGGCTGGTATCCCACCCGCGACGGCATACGCCCCATCAATCCTGATACCTCGCTCCCTGCCTGTACAAACCGAAAGATATTGTCGATCAGCAGAAGTACATCCTGACCTTTTATATCGCGGAAATATTCTGCCATTGTCAGGGCTGTCAGTCCTAAACGGAATCTCGCTCCCGGCGCTTCGTTCATCTGCCCGAAAACCAGTATGGTCTTGTTCAGTATCCCTGCTTTGTCCATTTCGTGCCATAGTTCATTCCCTTCTCTGGATCTTTCACCAACTCCGGCAAAGAGTGAAATCCCCCTGTGTTTTTCAACAGCATTATGAATAAATTCCATGATGATGACGGTTTTCCCCACACCCGCACCGCCAAACATCCCTGCTTTTCCTCCCCTGGGAAGAGGGGCAAGGAGATCCACGATCTTAATGCCGGTTTCGAACATTTCACTCGCGACGACCTGTGTCTCGATGGAAGGAGGAGAGCGGTGTATCTGCCAATATTCTGAGCTTTCTACAGGTCCAATGTTGTCGATAGGTTCTCCCAAAACGTTAAATATCCTACCGAGGGTTTTTTCTCCGACCGGTACTCTAATGGGGGCGCCAGTATCCTCAACTTCCATACCACGCATCAAACCCGCAGTGGAAGACATGGCGATCCCCCTTACGGTAGATCCGTCTACGTGTTGTTGAACCTCTACGAATACGCGCCGGCTACCATCTTCTGAAATAGCAAGTACGTCATTAATCTTCGGCAGGGGATACTCAAAGGCTGCTTCCACTACAGAACCGCGTATTGAAACAAGTTGCCCCTTTCGAGTTGTTTTTGATTTTTCTGAATTTGTATTTTTCACAAAGATACGTTCGCCTTAAGGACCACCGACCACAGAGATTGAGCGTTTACGCTCAATTAATGTATTAGAGATTTTTATAGGAAAGCTTCACTATTACATATATATGTATTAAATATTACAATACCATATATCATTAATCAAGGATTTTGGTGGCTGTGCAACATAGTTTTATTACGCATTAAAGTTATAATATCCAAAACCGATAAGTTTTTTTAAAGATATCGAGGTGTACGAAAAGACCTTTGAATTATTGAGATTGGCTGGAAGCCTTTGTTCTTGACATTCCCAACCGTTTCTGAAAGATATTTTTTTAGACAGCCTAATAAATCTTTTGGAAGGGGATCTTATGTCAGAACTTGTTCCGGTCTTAAGTCAGACAGAAATTCAGGCAAAAGTTAAATCTTTGGCACATGAAATCTCAGCCGATTATGCGGGGAAAAGCCTCGTTGCTATTGGTGTATTAAAAGGTGCCTTTATTTTTTTGGCAGATCTTGTTCGTCATCTTTCTGTTCCTGCTCAAATTGACTTTGTGCGTTTGACCAGTTACGGAGCTGACACTAAATCGTCAGGCAAGGTGCGGATTACCAAAGACATTGAACTTGATATCAAAGGGAAAGATGTTTTGGTAGTCGAAGATATGATAGACTCGGGGCTTACGCTGGCCTTTTTGGTGGAACACTTAAAAACATTTAATCCTCTTTCTGTAAAGGTTTGTGCCCTGATCGATAAAACCGAACGAAGAGAGAAAAAGGTCCCGGTGGATTATACCGGATTCACCATTGAAAGCGGATTCATTGTAGGATACGGAATAGATTTTAATGAAGATTATCGAACATTGTCCGATATTAAAAAATTAAAACTGTAAGAGTGGGGAAACATTATGATTATCACCTGCGAGAACTGCCAGAGCAAGTTTAGGTTGGATGATGATAGAGTTAAGGCCACAGGTTCAAAGGTAAGATGCTCAAAGTGCGAGCATATATTTAAAGTCTTCCCGGCACCTGTGGAACCTGTTGAACAAGATCCCCCTCTCCCTGTAGAAGATCAGCTCCCTCCTGAATCTTTGGCCGAATCTGAAGAGCCGCAAGAGGACGTTGTAGCAGAAGAACAAGAGACTTCCCCTGACGCTGGGGGAGATGAGGAGAATCTCGATTTCGATTTTCTTGAAGAACAGATGACAGAGGAAAAGGCGCCTTCTGAAGAATCTTTAGACTTTGACCTGGGAGATATCGAACTCGAACTAGGAGAAGGGGCAGGAGTTGCTGCTGAAGAGACCACTGTTTCTGAAGGCGAGGAGCTACCTGAAGAATCTTTGGATTTTGATTTAGAGGGCCTTGGCGTGGAGGGTGAAGAGGAAATTCCTGCTGAAGAGGCCGCTGTTTCCGAGGCGATTCCCGAGGAAGAGTCGGTTGATTTAGGAGTAGAAGGGCTTGAAGAGGAGCAAGTTCCCCCTGAAGAAGTTGTTGTTTCCGAAGGCGAGGAGCTACCGGAAGAGTCTTTAGAGCTCGAGTTGGAAGACCTTACAGTGGAGGATGAAGATGAAACTTCTTCTGAACAGGCTACCGTTTCTGAGGATATTTCTCCCGAAGAACCCGAAGCTACGGATGAGTCTCTTAGTTTAATGTCGGAAGAAGAAGGCGCTGAAATTTCAGAGGAAAAAGCAGAAGAAATAACGGTTGATGAAGAAATAGGCCTTGAACTTCCGGATGATGGCGCTATGGGTACTGATACGGAAGATCAGGAATTGGCGCCTGATAAAGAGGACGAAGAAATCTCTTCCCTTGTAAGTGAGGAGGAAGATTTTACTTTAGAGGATATATCTGATGAGGAAGTAGGTAGAGATGATGTTGAATCAGCTTCGCAGTGGGAAGAAGAAGAGGAAATCGCTCCTTCAGAGATGAAAGAGATGGAGGAAATACCTTTTGACGAAGGATCTGAACAACCCGAGGAAGAAGAAGCCGAGCCTTCTGAAGAAGCGCTTGCTCCGGCTACGTTTCAGAAAAAAAAGAGGCCGAGCCTCGCACTCCTTATTTTATTGATTGCGGTCTCTATTGCGGGTGGAATATATGCTGCGATCACCTTCTTGGGACCTCTTAAATCCGGATTCACGATTCCTTACTTAAATATCATTATTGGTGGGGAAAAATCAGGACAGGTAGATGCCGGTAATCTAAAAATCGCTCTTTTGAATGTTAAAGGTGATTTTGAAGACAACAAGGAGGCAGGCCCTATATTTATCATACAGGGGCATGTAAGGAACGATTATTCAAAGGATCGAAGCTTTGTCCTGGTAAAAGGGTTCCTTCATGACAAGTCCGGCAAGATGGTTAAGACAAAGAGCGTTTATTGCGGCAATATACTTACAAAGACTGAGTTGGAAGACCTTCCTGTTGCAGAGATAAATAAAAAATTATTACTACAATCTGGGATAAACCAATCAAATGTCAAGATCTCTCCGGCCAAAATGGTCCCCTTTATGGTGGTATTTGAAAATCTTCCTGGTGACTTGGGAGAGTTCAGCGTGGAAGTTGAAGGGTCTGCAGCGGGCTAACGTCTTCAATTCGCTTGATTGGTCACTTGATAAGACTCTCATTGATCATTAATCATTTCACATTTGTCATCTGTCCCCGCCGTGGCGGGGGTAAATGCCCAATGATAGATGATAAATGACAGATGATAAGACCAAAACAGGCTCATCAGGGACCTTTTACGAAACCATCAAATTTTAATCCTCGAAATACATAATGTATTCCTCCGGGTGCACGAAGTGAAGCGTCAGCGCTATATTTTCGCCTTCCCCCGGCGACGGGATTTCACTTCGCTCAACTTGCCTGAAAAAAAAATGTTATGTTTTGTAAAGGTTTCAAGTTTTCAATTCGTCTTATTGATTACTTTGCTTTTTTGATTTGCGATAAACCGGTTAGTCTTCTGTAGGCTTGTGATTATCAGGAAGTAGTGAATGTCTGGGATGAAAAAACTTATACTTGGCGTATCAATCTCTGTCGCTCTACTTGTTTTTGGCACTTCGGGATATATGGTTATAGAGGGTTGGCATTTCATTGATGCCTTTTATATGACAGTTATTACCCTTACAACAGTGGGATTTGAGGAAATACACGAGCTTGGATATGCAGGTAAGGTATTCACCGTACTATTGATTTTTGTAGGGGTAGGGGCTATTCTTTACATCATTAGTACGGTTACAGAGTTTGTGGTGGAAGGTCGCATCAGAGAAGTTTTGGGGAGGCACAAGTTGGAAAAAAAGATTCAAAAACTAAAGGACCATTATATTATTTGCGGGTATGGACGGGTTGGCCAAACCATATGTGATATTCTCTCCTCAAAGCCCCTCAAGCTGGTCGTCATAGATAAAGATCCAGCAAAAATTGAGGAGGTGCTCAAGAGGGACCTCCTCTATGTTGAAGGCGAAGCAACAGATGAAAATACCCTGATAGCGGCCGGCATTGATCGGGCCAAGGCCCTTATTGCCTCCTTGGGGGCTGATATGGATAATGTTTACGTTACCTTAAGCGCGCGAGGCATTAATCCCAACCTGTTTATTATGGCAAGATCAGGTGATGTAGGGTCGGGCAGGAAACTTCTGCGTGCAGGCGCCAACAAGGTGATTTCCCCCTATCGCATAGGCGCTCGGCGCATGGCCCAGATGATACTTCGTCCCACAGTGACCGACTTTTTGGATCTCGCAGTGATGGGAAGGAATATCGATGTGCAGATGGAGGAGATACCCGTTAACAGCTCTTCCAATTTAATAGGGATTCCACTCCGGGATTCCGGCATACGACGGGACCTGAATCTAATCATCATAGCGGTTAAAAAGGCGAGCGGAGATATGATGTTTAATCCATCCTCTACTGCCACAATTGAGGGGGGGGATACCGTTATCGCTATAGGTGAAAGTGATAA
>DAOVGD010000106.1 GCA_030672555.1 Desulfobacterales bacterium | reverse complement strand
CGCCTTAACAAAGATGCGGTTTCATGTTTACGACCTTATAATCTTGAACGAATCATTTGAAAACAGCGACCCGGAAAACAACCACGTATTCCGTTATCTCAATTCCCTCACCATGGCAACTCGACGGAATATCTTTGTTGTTCTTGTTGGAAATGACTTTCGCACCATGGACGAGATGACCGCCTTTGCCAATAGTGTTAATATGGTAATCAATCCAAAGGACTTAAATCAGTTAGAGATAATCCTAAAAAAATCTCTAGTCGACCACCAGGATTTCTACGGAGTCTTTAAAACTGTCTTAAAGAGCGTCGGACGAGCATAAGTTTATCGGAAATGACATGCTATCTGATGTCCAACTTCAACCATCTTTAAAGGAGGAGGATCGTTCAGGCAAACAGGTTTCTTATATGGACAGCGAGTGTGAAAGACACATCCCGAAGGTGGCGTAATCGGGCTCGGGATATCTCCTTTGAGGATATTACGAGTCTTTGTTCGGCGGGGATCAGGAATAGGGTTCGCGGCAATAAGCGCCTCAGTATATGGATGTAGCAGCTTTTGCGCAAAACTTCTCTTTTCCATCACCTCTACAATCTTACCCAGATACATTACTGCAATCCGATCGCTTATGTGCTGTATCATAGCCAGGTCATGGGCAATAAAAAGATAGGTCAGATTAAACTTCTCCTTAAGCTCCACTAAAAGATTGATAATTTGTGCCTGTATTGAAACATCCAATGATGATATCGGTTCGTCTGCTATGATAAATTTGGGCCGAAGGGCAAGCGCTCTGGCGATTCCAATCCGCTGGCGTTGTCCCCCGCTAAATTCATGCGGATAGCGATCTCCATGTTCCGGCAGGAGCCCTATTTCCTTCATCAAACGATGCACCTCGTTACGACGAGTTGTCTTGTCACCAACGTTGTGAATAATCAACGGCTCTTCTATAATGGCAGCAGCCGTCTTCCTCGGGTTCAGGGAAGAATAAGGGTCTTGGAATATAATCTGCATCGACCGCCGGAGGAGGCGTAGATCTTTCTTCCCATAATCAAGAATATTTTGTCCTTCAAAATAAATCCTTCCCGCTGTGGGCTCCTCCAGCCGCAGTATAAGTCGACTCAGGGTCGATTTTCCACATCCTGACTCACCCACAAGTCCAAGAATCGTACCCCTCTTTATTTTCAGATCTACACCGTCAACAGCCCTCAGGTGACTCGATTTGCCGGCCCACATTTTTTCTTTTACAGGATAGTACTTTTTTATTCCCTCTAAGGCTAAGATTGAATCCGTTGTTGCGTTCATCATGCACCATTGATGGTTTCGTAAAAAGTCTTTGATGAGCTTATCTTGGTCTTATCATCTGTCATTTATCATCTATCATTGGGCATTTGCCATTAAAAAAATGACAGATGACAAATGTGAAATGATCAATGATCAATGAGAGTCTTATCAAGTGACCAATCAAGCGAATTGAAGACTTTTTACGAAACCATCACCATTAGCTTCTGTAAAAACATCCTCGAAACTCCCTACTGATACTTCCAACACCGCACTCTATGTCCTCCGCCCAAGTCAACCATATCAGGCAAATCTTCGCATGCTTCGAACCTATCAGGGCACCGATCCTTGAAACGGCATCCCGGGGGAAGGGCTATAAGATTTGGTACGTTACCAGGGATTGTAGATAGGCGCCGGCTTTTCTTTTCAGGCGTCATCATCGGGATCGATGCCAAGAGTCCTTTTGTATAGGGATGGAACGGGTTCTCAAAAAGCCCCTTTATTGTATTTTCTTCCATCACCTGGCCGGCATACATAACAAGCACATTATCTGCAACCTCGGCCACTACTCCAAGATTGTGTGTAATCATTATAACCGACATTCGATGTTGTTCCTGAAGAGATCTCAAAAGTGCCAATATCTGGGCCTGTATGGTTACGTCGAGCGCTGTGGTGGGCTCGTCCGCTATAATCAACCGTGGCTCGCACGAAAGGGCCATGGCAATCATCACTCTCTGGCGCATACCCCCGCTGAGCTGATGAGGATATTCCGTAATTCGTCGGCGGGGATCCGGAATCCCCACCTGCTGCAACATTGCCTCGGAAATCTCCAGGGCTTCTTTTCGGGTTAACTCCCTGTGAAGGAGAATTACCTCGGCGATCTGGTCGCCCACGGTAAAAACCGGATTCAGGGATGTCATGGGATCTTGGAAGATCATGCTGATCGCATTTCCCCTAATGTCTTGCATCTCTCTTTCGCTCAGTGCCAAAAGGTCCTTACCATCAAACAGAATCGTTCCTGATACGATCCTTCCGGACGGCTGTGGCAAAAGACGCATAATAGAAAGCGCTGTGACACTCTTCCCGCATCCTGATTCTCCTACGATCCCGATCGTCTTGCCGGACTCTACAGAAAAACTAACCCCATCCACGGCGCGAACAACCCCGCGATCCGTATAAAATGAGGTACTTAATTCTGTAACATTCAATAAATTCATATCTTGGTCATTTGTCATTTTAGTCAGAGGTCAGAAGTCAGAGGTCAGAGGTCAGAAGTCAGAGGTCAGAAGTCAGAGGTCAGAAGTCAGTAACATCTAAATTCATATCTTGTCATCTGTTCTCTATTCTCTGTTCTCTATTCTCTATTCTCTGTTCTCTGTCCTCTATTCTCTGTCCTCTGTTCTCTGTCTTCTATTCTCTATTCTCTATCCTCTATTCTCTATTCTCTATTCTCTGTCCTCTATTCTCTGTCCTCTATTCTCTATTCTCTGTCTTCTATTCTCTATTCTCTATCCTCTATTCTCTATTCTCTATCCTCTATTCTCTGTCCTCTGTCCTCTGTCCTCTATTCTCTATTCTCTGTCATCTGTCATCTGTCATCTGTCATCTGTCATTAAAAATATAGCTGACAAATGATAAATGTTCAATGATAAATGATAAATTTCCTTTTCCCCCTTGACACCTGATGTCATAAGATATTCAATACTTAATAGGTCCTCCTTTGAGACCTTTCTGAACCGTTTTTTTTTCAAACCAGTAAAGGAGTCTCACATGCCAGAAACGTTCACAATTCCTTCGTACCAAGAGAAGATAGAAACAATAAAGGACTTATTGATTAATGATAAGGCGTTGGGACTGTTGTTAATAGATACGTCAAGGATAAGAACCATCGAATATAAACATGGGAGAAGGATATACAGCAACGTACTTGGGGAGCTATCCGAACTTATACTAAGCATGGCGGGATCAGTTATCAGAAAAGATGACCTCATCACCATAAACCATAAAGAAGGAGACCAATTTTTAATTTTTCTTTCAGAAAAGAGAAAAGAAAAAAATTTTCATGCAGGCACCGTAGAAAATCTTTGTGAACGGCTAACAGATTATATCAACTCTACTCTATATAAAATTCTACCCCATGACTTCACAGACCGTCACAGGATCAATATCGGCTACGCCATAACAATTTACAACCCTCTCATCCAGGAAGAGAGGATGATCCAAAAATTAATCGAAGACGCGCAAGTAATGGCTAACTATAGAGATTTCAAAAGCCTGATGCGGACAAAGGAAAACATACAGGAAATTATTATAAAGGAAGAGCTTTATACTCTTTTTCAACCTATTGTAGACCTCAAAGAGCGCCGTATTATTGGATATGAAGCGCTTACAAGAGGCCCTAAAAATACTATTTATGAAAATCCGAGTTCACTATTACGCCTTGCAGAAGATTCAGACTTACTCTTCAACGTGGACTGCCTCTGCAGAAAAACGGCGTTGAACTCCGCCAAAGATCTTCCTGTTGATACACACCTCTTTCTCAATATTGTCCCATTTTCAATTCACGATCCGGAATTTAGAGGAGACCATTTGGTCTCGTCCCTTAAAGAGATCAATATCGATCCTAACAAAATTGTTATGGAAATCACCGAAAAACAGGCCGTTAAGGATTATCATCTCTTTTATGAAGCAACCCAACATCTTAAAGACATAGGTTTTGCCATTGCCATCGATGACGTAGGAACAGGCTACTCAAACCTCCAATCTCTGGTTGAATTAAAACCGAATTTTATCAAGATAGATATATCCATAGTCCGAGACGTAGACAAGGAGCGGGCAAAGGAAGACCTGATTAAGTCTTTTCTGGTGCTTGCGCAAACATTGAAGGCAAAGGTTATAGGAGAAGGGATAGAGACCAAAGGAGAGCTGGACAAATTAACGGAACTGGGTATCGATTATGGGCAGGGCTTCTACTTTGCAAAACCGGGCCGCCCCTTTCCCAAAATAAGTATTTGACTCAACCCCGTTTCTTACTTATAGCTTCTCAAAACTTTAGGCATTTTCAGGGTTCCAGCTTGCCTGGAATAGCCGTCCTGTCATAAAATACGTCATCAAATATACGCATTGGAGCACTAAGATAGCATGGCCAAAAAACATCTGAAAAAAATAGAGTTATCAGACGGAATAATACTTGACGCATGGGATTTATCTCGTGTCGTAGCGGGTGATCGGTGGTTCGTCCGCCTTGAAGTTTCAGGTGATATACCTGTAAAAAGGGAGTACTTCGACATTGTAAAAGACGATGAGGCCGCATTTGAAGAAACCCAAAAGGTATTTGGGGCATCCATTCGGTACGAGTACAAAAGAGAACGAATATTTATTGACAAAAAGGTCAAGGACGAAGTCTTTCAGGAGCTGTTAACTATCTTTGAAGAGAATATCCTCCCTTATATGTCAAAGCCTGACTTTTTTAAGAAATTCGTAGTGTCAAAATATAAAGATTCGAAATTGAGGAATTTAGGAATTCCTTAATCCCTCAATCGATCATAACAGGCTCCCTTAAAATTATATCAACCGCCTCACGGGCTGTGCGGCTAATTTCCGGATACACATTTCTTAAAGATGCTATCTGTCGTAAATTGTCTGCTGTCCGGAATATCAGCATGGCAAGGTCTCCATCGGTTACTCCAAAAAGCTCCGACACCTTTTCCCACGGCATCCCGCTTGCCCATGAGTATATGGCAGCCGCTGCCCAGAAAGGGATAGGTCTTACCGCAAAACCCCGAACTTTTTTCCGTTCTGCCAGAGGTGTAACTGCCTCAACCATTAGAGCAAAAGCTCGGAACACCTTATTCGGGACAATAGCTCGATCTACGTATGTTTCTATCTCCCTATCATAGACAAAAGGAGCCACTAGTGCGGCAAACAATGCTGGATCTGTTTCCGGGAAGACCCCAAGCCTCAGCCCTTCGGCTATCATCAATGGCTGGTCCAGCCTCAATTGCGAGGTCCACATGCCATCTTCGGTAAGCTGGTCGTTGCTGTCGACAAATCCTTCTTCTTTCAGAAACTCAAGATGCCTTTGGAAATCGTTCCACAATCTCACGCGCACAGCGTTTATGGAATCGGACATGTAGAGAACATCATCGATCAGCTTCGTTATATGGCTCTTGCCTCTCTTATGGCACAGTTTGTAATGTGCACATTGGTTACAAACCATCTTGGCTAACTCGTCTTCAAGATAGCGCACGCGACCGGTCAATGGCTTAAGATTTAAATGCTCTTTCTCCCCCAATTGGAAATTTCGCAAGAGATGAGATTCTTCCCCATTACCATACTCAAAAGAAATCCGGCTACACAATTCATAGGGATCTCGCGATTCAGACAACGGCAGAATCTTGTCAAAGATCCTTCCGACTTTTTCCAGCACAATTTTCCTCAACTTTGGCCGTCTACGCTGGGAACCGCTTCTCATGAGACAGCACAAGTATCCTTCCTCTTTCTTTGCCGGCCATCTGATTACACAGTACAGGCGCTTTTTCTTATCCAGAAACAATCTTCCCGGCACGAGAGCGTCTTCTTTGCCAAGCCGGGTCCTCATATGTCTAACTTGTCTATTCAGGCCCCGCAACTCCGTGTGTAACATTCTTCTTTTTATGATCAAATCGACCCCTTTTGACGTGCTGTCACACATTCTTTTCGGCAAAAAATCAGCAAGCGCTTCAAGCGCCTTATGAAATCGCTTCTCAATCCCTTTCTGCTGTCTTTCGATGTTCAGATATGTAGCAAAAGACTTCTCAAAAACCTCCTTCACATCCTCAGGTGTATGTGACAAGAGGAGATTGAGGACCATGGAGAAATTAACGGTAATCTGGCTAAAAATAGGCTCCGGAGGAGATCCAAGGAGTTTGTTTACCAGCCGGATATCCATAAACTTACCCGGCACGGCCAGCGCAAAACCGATATTGTCCATTCCCCTTCGCCCAGCCCGGCCGGTCATCTGATGAAACTCAGTAGCATCCAAGGGTACAAATTCGTGGCCATTGAACCGGTCTGAATTGAAAAATACTACAGTACGGGCCGGGAAATTAACCCCTGCCGCCACAGTAGAAGTCGCAAATACCGCATCAATAAGGCCTTCGGTCATAAGCTTTTCCGTAAAAAGTTTCCATCCCGGGAGCTGCCCGGCGTGATGTGCTGCCACCCTCGCCTCCCTGATATATGAAAGCTGTTTGTGGTTTTCCAGGTACGGATATTTAGCTAAAAGCTCCTCTGTCCTGTGCTCCAACCGTGCGTCCAGGTCCGGGGAACTTTCGGCATACCCGCAAAGATCCAACGCAGCATTACAGTCTGCTCTTGACTTTAGAAAGAAAATAGCAGGAAGCAGATTATATTTTCTCAGCACACGCATTATATCACCGAATGGCGGCAGCATGTGAGAGGGAGCAAGAAGCGGAGGGTTTTCGCTGTTCAGATATCTTTCAACCTTTCTGGCGATCCCTTTTCGTCCGGTAAGGGATAAAAGTTCACCAGAGGAATGGAGAAACAAGGGATAGAGGGGCACTGGCCTTTTCTCTTCGTCAACCACGATACACCTTTTATGTCGTATTGATTCAAGCCAGTCCGCGATCTGGTCCGCGTTCGATATAGTGGCAGAGAGCATCAACAGGTTGAGCCGCCGAGGAAGATAGATCATGACCTCTTCCCAGACTACACCACGATCCGGGTCCCCTAAAAAGTGGGCCTCGTCAAGCACAATCAGGTCTGCCGGGAAATCGATACCTTCACGCATTACATCGTAGAGGTGGTTCCGCAAGATCTCCGTGGTTCCCACAATAATCGGGGCAGCCGCGTTTTCCTTTCGGTCGCCCGTCAGGATTCCAACTTCCTCCGCGCCAAAGCGAGCCTTGAATTCCGCATATTTCGAATTTGTAAGGGCCTTTAACGGGGAAGCATACCACACCCTCCTTCCCTGATCATGAAGCGGAGCTATAGCCTGCTCCGCGATCCACGTCTTACCTGAACCGGTCGGCGCGGTAACGAGACAATCAGTCTCCTGTATGGCGGCAAGCGCTTTAAGTTGAAAAGGATCCGGTTTAATCGGTTTTTCTTCGGGCACACCGATCTTTGCAAAGATACTCTTCAGCCGGCTGTCCGCTTTTGGTCTGAGCCTGGAACTTACGGTCATTGGAGTTCTGCGACGTCTATAGGAAGGCTTGGATCGCCGGCCGTTCTTTCTGTAGTTATATCGTGCCAAGGTTCTTTATCCTTCTGAAAAATCTCTTTGGTTCTCTTATCTAATTATGGTACATATTTTGCCAATAGGGAATGTTAATGTTTTTTTATCCTGTCCATCCTGTAAATCCTGTCCAATAAAAATGGGAGCTTCATTATGACAGAGTATATCCAGGTAACCACAACAACCGAAACCAAGGAAGACGCACAAAAGATCGCACATTCCATTGTGGGAAAAAGACTGGCGGCCTGCGTTCAGGTAATCGGCCCCATTACCAGTGTCTACTGGTGGAAAGAAAAGATAGAAGAAGCGCAGGAATGGCTCTGTATCATGAAAAGCAGACAATCACTTTATGCAAAGCTTGAAAAAACAATCCAGGAAATCCATCCGTATGAGGTGCCGGAAATAATAAGTGTTCCTATTGAAGGAGGGAGTAAAAGTTACTTGGAGTGGCTGGATAAGGAATTGACTACTTGACACCTTATAGCCGTCTGTTTGATTCTTCGCAGATCTTTTCAACAAAACCGTAAGAGGGATCTGTTGGAGTAATATGTTCTTTTAATTGTTCTACATAAGCCCCGATTTTCGCAAGCGCTTCTCTTTGTATGAGGACAACCTTTTCCCATTCTTTCTGTGCCCTAAAAAAATGATCAATTTTTGTATCTAAGGACTTTAACAATTGATGGCGTTCATCATCAGTAAGATCGTGCTTATTTTCTAATAAATTCAATACCTCATTATGAAGGGTTTTGTAAATTGGGATGGTATTTTCCGGGTTAATAACGCTCTTGTACTCCAATATTCTGTCAATCTTTTCTTTTAATTCGTTGATCAAAAACGGCTTTGTGAGATAATCAAAAGCGCCAAGTTTCATCGCCTCTATTGCGGTTTCTATTGTTGCATATCCGGTCATAATTAAAACCTCGGCAGTCGGCATATGCTTTTTTGCATATTTTAAAATATTCATCCCGCCTTCTTGACTGCCATCTATATCATCGGGCATGTTCTTGTCTGTTATAATAATATCATATTCTGTAGATTCCATTAACTCCGTTGCGATCTTAACACTATCAGCCATGTCACTACTATAACCAAACTTTTCCAAGGCAGCAGCAATCATATTGCGCACATCATCTTCATCATCAACAACTAATATTTTTACTTCCATTTTTTGTCCACTCCTTTCACATCCTTTTCAGGAACTCTATCATCAAGCGTACCCCTGCACCCGTACCGTTTTTTGGAATATAGTGCCGTTCCTTTTCGAGCCATGACACGCCTGCGATGTCAAGGTGGAGCCATGGAGTCCCCTCAACGAACTTCTCTAAGAATGCTGCCGCAGTAATCGAACCCGCGGGCCTTCCGCCCAGGTTTTTGATATCCGCAATATCTGATTTTAAGAGTTCCCTGTATTCGTCGTAAATCGGAAGCCTCCACACTCGTTCATATGTTGCTTCTCCGGCCTTATAGATTGTTTCATATATCTTGTCATCATTGGTCATGGCACCGATCACCACATCGCCGAAGGTGATCAACATCGCGCCGGTAAGGGTAGCAAAATCGATAATCCTGGCCGGCTTGATCTTTTGTACGATATAGGTAAGGGCATCGGCCAGGATAAGACGACCTTCAGCATCGGTGCTTCCGATCTCCACGGTCTTGCCTGACATGGACGAATAAATATCCCCTGGTTTGTAAGCGCGGCTTCCAATCATATTTTCAGTCGCAGGGATCACACCCACGAGATTTTTTTTCAGCTTCAGTCGCGCGGCTCCTTTTATTACGCCGAGCGTTACTGCCGCGCCTGACATGTCTGCTCGCATGGTTTCGATAAATTTGGTCGGTTTCAGGTTGTACCCGCCTGAGTCAAAGGTAAGCCCTTTCCCTAATATCGCAGTCTTATCCTTGCTCTTGGGGTCTCCCTTATATTCCAGCAAAATGAAGCGCGGCTCCAGATTCGATCCGCGGTTTACTGCAAGAAGGAGTCCCATACCGAGTTTTTCGATCTTCTTTTTATCAAAGACCGTACATTTTAATCCGTGTTCTTTTGCAATAGCCTTTGCCTGCTGCGCCAAATATTCCGGACAGACCAGATCTGCCGTGTCGTTTTGAAGATCGCGGGCATATTTTACAGCATCCGCAATGACCAGTTTTTCGCGCACCATCTCTGTGACTCTCTTTGGGAGATTACCGACAAAGGTGATCGATTTTAAGGGCTGATATTTATCTTCCTCCTTTTCAGGAGTCATGTACTTATCAAAAGCATAATCGGCCAGGGAGATGCCCTCTGCAACCGCACCGGCGACCTCTGCAGGACGTAATCGCTCGCCTCGGCTGAGCTCGTTGCAGGCTATTTCCGGAACAACTACAGAAGCTGTGTCGATCTTCATTGCTGCGAGTTTCTTAGCAACTGCTGCATACGCCTGTCTGATCGGTTCTGTATTGAGTTCTTCTTTCTTGCCTAAACCGACAAGAAAGATCCTTTTGGGGACGTCCTCTCTATCGGGATAAAAAAGAGAGACTTCCCCCTTTTTGCCTTTTGTATCTTTTAAAGCAAGAGCGGGTTTTATTACTCTCTTTAATTTTACATCTGTTTCTATCTCTTTTTCTCCCTCAATAAAAGGAAGAACTAACGTATCGGCCTTCAACGCACGCTCCAGTTTGGTAAATTTTACTTCCATATCTCTCCTTGTCATTGGTCAGAAAACAGAAGTCAGAAAATAGAGGTCAGAGGTCAGAAAATAGATATTAGATGTTCGTCTGTTCTCTGTCTTCTGTTCTCTGTCTTCTGTCTTCTGTTCTCTGTTCTCTGTTCTCTGTTCTCTGTCTTCTATTCTCTGCCCTCTATCATCTAACCCTCCAACAAAGCACATCAATTCCCTTTTTCCCCACTTCTTCAACCCTTTCAACAAAACCTTCCACATGCTTTGTCAAGGAAACCTTACCTTCTCCAACGACAAGACCGGCATTGCTGGAAACTTCAAAAAACAGACTTTCAGTAGTTATCAAATCCTCATCGATTGTTATAGCTCCCATGCCAGGGACATTCGTATACCATGAAAGATCAGACAGATCATTCTCTTCCTCCAGGCGATAATCGTTGATCGCCTCGGCAAGCTCGGCATCTATCCCCTCGGCAAGAGCTTCAAGGATTAGAGGGTCCGCTGTATTGATGTTGATCTCGCCGTCGCCGTACGGAGTCAGGCGCTCGACAATCTTGTCAAATGTTTTTTGTTCAATATCCTTGAATCCTCTTACCTTACGAAGGGATGCGATGGTTTGTACCGGCCCGTTATTACATGCG
>DAOVGD010000168.1 GCA_030672555.1 Desulfobacterales bacterium | reverse complement strand
ATACATCGAACCCACTATGAGAATTCTACGAATCCCGTCATGGTTATTGATGAAAGCGGTAGTTACATCGCTGCCAACAAGGCGGCTCTTGAGTTTTTCGAGTGTGACATTACAGGGCTGGTTGGCAAAAAGATCTGGGACTTTTGCTCCCCTGATTGTTTAGAGATACGGTGGGGAAAAGATTTCCTCTCCACAAGCCGCCGTACCCTTGAGACGGAATACCTGGTTAATGGAAAGATCAAAACTGTTTTGCTCGATGTAGTGCCTTTAACTGTATCAGGTGAAAAAATCCTTTACATTATCGGGCACAGCGTTACGGATCGCAAGAAGACCGAGGAAGAAAAAAAGCCATTGGTGGACCAATTCCAACATGCCCGAAAGATGGAGCCTATGCGCGCATTGGCTGGCGAGATTGCCCATAAGTTTAACAATCTGCTGATGTGTATCCAGGGCCACGCCTCCTTGATGCTAATGGATATCGATTCTGCGCACCCCCATTTTGAACGTCTCACAGGAATAGAGGGCATTGTTAAAAAAGGAGCAGATTTTACCAAGCAACTGTTAGGTCTTGCCGGTGACGGCAAATATGAGGTCAAACCGATTGATCTGAATGAACTTGTAAAGAAGACTTCAGAGATGTTTGGCAGCACCAAAGAACATATTGAGATTCATAGAAAATATCAGAAAGATATCTGGACGATAGAAGTAGATCAGGTGCAGATTGAGCAGGTGCTGTTAAATCTTTACGTCAATGCGTGGCAGGCTATGCCCGGAGGCGGGGAAATCCTTATCGAAACCGAAAATGTTATGCTTGACGAAAACTATGTCAAACCCTTCAATGTGCGGCCGGGCAAATATGTTAAGTTGTCAGTTACTGACACAGGGATCGGCATGGATGAGATAACTCTGCAAAGGATATTCGAGCCGTTTTTTACTACCAAAGAGATAGGGAGTGGAATCGGATTAGGTCTTGCTTCTGCTTATGGTATTATCAGAAGGCATGGTGGGATCATAACTGTTTACAGTAAAAGGAGTGAGGGAACTACCTTTTACCTGTACCTGCCGGCTTCGGAAAAAGAAGCGCAAAAAAAACAAGAAACATCTGAGGGACTATTGAAGGGAACAGAGGCCCTACTCTTTGTGGACGACGACGAGAGGGTTACCAGGGTCGTAGAGCGAATGCTGAAGTTCATGGGCTACAAGGTCTTATTGGCCGGAAGCGGAGAAGAAGCTATAGAGGTTTATAAGAAAAATATGGATAAGATTGATATGATTATTCTCGACATAATTATGCCGGGCATGGATGGTGGCGAGACCTACGAGAGGATCAAGGAGATCAACTCCGATGCAAGGGTCCTTCTTGCAAGTGGATACAGTACAAATGGCAGGGCGGGAAAAATATTGAAACGTGGTTGTAATGGCTTTATTCAGAAGCCGTTCGATATTAAGGCATTGTCATACAAGCTAAGGAAGATTTTGGATGAGAGAATTGAAGAATGAAGAATGAAAATTGAAGAATGAAAAATGATTATTGAAGATTGAAGGAAGACATGATCAATAGTCAATCTTCAATAGTCAATCTTCAATCCACTATATTCACCTTGAGATATAAATCCCCCCTGGTATTTCCCTCACGTATACGTCCCAACCCTCGGAGGCGAAGTTTGTCTCCATCGGATATGTTGGGTGGGATTGTCAGGAAAAAGGTTCGTTTTTTAAAGCCGACTGGAATGTTAATCAATTTGCGGGTACCGAAAAAGGCCTCGCGGGAATTGATAGAGATGTTTCCATAGGAATTGGGGTCGTTATCCATTGAGATCGGGCGTATGACCTGAATCCTCGATGTTGTGCGTTTTTTGGTCATCTTTCGTATCTTACTACTTGCGCCGATTTCAGGCATCATAGCAAAAAGCTTTAAGAATATAATGCCGAAGATAAATCCTCCGATATGAGCCCACCAGGCAATTCCGCCTATCTGTCCTGAGTTTGCCGTGGCACTCAGGAACTGAAATAAGAACCAGATACCAAGAAAAAAATATGCGGGAATCTCTACAAACGGGAAAAAGAAAAAAAGGGGTATTAAGGTTAGTATCTTGGCCCTGGGGAATAGAACGAAATAAGCCCCCATTATACCGGCAATCGCGCCGCTGGCTCCGATGGTGGGTATTTGTGAATGCGGATTAGAAACAGTGTGAACAATGCCGGATGCAAGACCGCAGAGAAGGTAAAAAACGAGATACCGTATTGGGCCGAGCCGTTCTTCCACGTTGTCGCCAAAGATATAGAGACTCCACATATTACCCAGCAGGTGCAAGAAACCCGCGTGGAGAAACATAAAGGAAAAAAAAGAAAGGAGCTGTTCTCCCAATGTAAAATGGGAGGAAATTTGCGGGATGAAATAACGGGCCGGGACCAGACCATATGTGTAGATAAATTCGTTTAAACGGTGACCTTGCGCCAGCTCTATTAGAAAAAATACAACATTAATACCGATCAGGATGTTGTTGACTACAGGATAGCTTGAAGAACGCTGCGAGCTTCGTAAGGGTATCATTTATCATGTCTCTTCTTCGATCGGTTCTCCTGGCGGCGTATACTCGGTCCCCTCTTCTACGGATTCGACAACATCTTCGAGTATCTCTTCGTCTCCTGTTATGATCTGTATCCCTTTTGTCTTCTCTGACGGTACGGGCCTTTTTTTGATATCCTCGCGTTCCCAATCTATGCGACTGACAGTAAGATGGTCGACGATCTCATATAAGCCCAGTATGTCAGACAAAACCTGATGGAGGATCTGACGCTCTTTTTCGCTTGGAATTGTACCTTTAAGATAGACAACACCTTTATGACAACGAATTTCAAGTTCTTCCCTGTCTATCCGCGTATCAGCCCGCACATGCTCCATGATAAGTGTTTTTAATTCTGAATCGGTGAGATGGCAATATTCCGGTGGGAGTTCTTTTTCTGGTTCGGGCCCTACCATATCTTCTCGTGGCACTCCCCGCAGAGGTCCTTTTTCTTGAATAGCCGCGCATCTTTTGCACAATCGTGTTGCAGGGACAGCCTTAAGTCTTTTATAGGAGATTTCTTTGTTGCAGCTTTCGCAAGCTCCGTAGACACCGGTAGCGATTTTTCTCAAGGCCCAATCGATCTCCTCGATCCGTCTCTTTTCATTATCGTCGATCAATGCCATAATCCGTGCGAGCTTAATATCCTGGGCCTGTTCCTCCAGTTCGGGCTCTTTCATCGTTTCCAGTGTCTGGAGTTCCCCTTCAAGGGCAGAGACACGGCTAAACATATCTTCCCGGCGTTTTACCAGGGTTTCTTTAAGTTTTTTAATCTCTTTGGTATTCACGATTCTTACCTCCTCAAGGCAACCTGAAAAGTATAAACACAATTGGGTTGGGATGTTATTAAGATTACTTCGAAAATAGTTTTCAACTAAGACTCTTGATCTCGTGAATGAAAAATGGTAGGCAAAAAAGTAATTAATTAAAATAATACAATGAAACCACGGAAAAAAACAAGGAAATATTTTTGCTATGAATGTGAAACGGTTTACCGCTAATGTGAAATAGTTTGCATAATATTAGAGATTCAGAAACGTTCGGTCAGCGGGGAAGTTGCTTTATTACATTGTAATATGAATAGGTTAGCCTGATTCATTGTTTCTGGCATATCATTTGCTTTGAGTAACATACAAAATCGCATCCAGAACCCGATCAAGGCCATGAATAATCACGTTGCATCGGGTTGGATTGTTACAAAGAGGATACGCTAATATGACACGATTTAACAGATTTTTTATAATAGAATTTCTAACAATAGTATTTGTTTTCAGTACCGCTTTTGTTGCTAGCAGCCAGTATCTTGACAACGAGTTGATAAAGCAGTGGGATATTCTTAAAGAGAAAAAAGAGGCTCAATGTGAGCTTAGCAACATAATGGAAGTATTGAATGAATATTATGCGCGAAAGCCTTTGGAATTTCGTGAGGAACTGTCGCATTGTATACAACGAGTTTGCACAGAAAATAATCTCCCGCCTGCATTACTCCTTGCCGTGATTTTTACTGAAAGCTCTTTTAGAGAGTCTGTGCGATCACACCGCGGGGCGGTTGGTTTGATGCAGTTGCTACCTGCTACCGGTTATGCTCTTTCAAAGGAGCTACGGATTGAATGGAAGGGGCATGAAACCTTGTACGATGTTCGTCACAACATTCGAATGGGAGCATACTATCTGAAAAAGCTGCTGAAAAGGTTTAATGACCTGGATACGGCGCTTACTGCCTATAATGCCGGCCCCACACGAGTAGTCAGATATGCTCGTAAGGGCACAATCTATTCACAGACATACGCCAGAAAAGTTTCAAAAAACTGTGAGATGTTCACAAATAATTATTTCCGTATAGAATCATAGGAGGCTGTCCGAGAATTCTGATCCTACTGCAAAAGAGTGAGAAACGGCCCAAATTCCCGCAAGTTTTCGTCAAATAGGCCTGCTATTCTCCTCAAATTTGCGTAAATTTTGTCTCGTTCTCACTCTTTTTCGTTACGAACATAATTCTCGGACAGCCTCATAGTATCTCAATTCCCCAATCCCAATTAGAATCCCTCAGAAACGGTAGATTTTGTGACGAGATAAGGCCGCCCCGGTGGAATAGCGTTGGATTCCACAGGGCAGGCACAAAGGTTTCTACCGCAGGCGTAGTCCCGCCTGGGCGGGACGGAGAACGCAGTATCGGGGCGAAAGGTACCGTTTCTGGAGGACACTAACGGACATCGAATACATGCGCTTTATAGGGCGCGAGCTTTATATATAAGCCCTTTGTATTCACCTCAGAAACTTCACGTTTATATTGTTTATTTGTCATATGATCGACAAGAATGCATTCATTCTTGTCCGAGGGCAGGCTCGGCCGTATATACGCATGCGACTCTTGGTCTCCGAGATTGACCGCGATGATTTTATTCCTGTCTTGCATAGTCCATTGATATGCGATGATATTATGATAGGTGTCCTCTCCTGCTGAAGATACCTCCAGCAGCTTCCAGTCTCCTTGATTATAAATGTCGTCTTTTATTTCTTTTAACAGCGTCTGGTAGAAATGTATTATGTCGTGATTGACGGGATCTGCCGGCTTGCGGGTGAGTTGTATCGGAATCTTGATCGATTTACCCTCAAATTGCCCTTCATGAAAAAGTGTTGCACCGGGTGTGGTGGCAGCAACAAGCGCTGCGGCCTTCGCTTTATTGTCGAATGCTGTGGCAGCTCTTTCTTCGTCATGATTTTCGATGAATCGAACGAGCTTATTCTGGTAAGACAATTCTGCCCCTAAATGGCCGCGTACGTCCTCTGGTGTCGAGTATCGGAGACGATCATACAGTGTCTTATCATAGGTGAGATCAAAGCCTTCCTGTTGTAGTTCCCATTCAAGTTCCCAGTATACCTCCGCCATAAAAACAAAATCAGGCCTACCGGACTTGATTTTTTGTATGGTCGGCTTCCAAAATGTTTCATCTTTGTCAAAATCTTTTCCCCATGTTTTTTTAAAAACGTCAGGAGTAACCAGTTGTGCCATGTCGCAGCGAAGGCCATCGCAATGTGAGGAGGCCTTGTACATAAGATTAGCCATAAACTCTCTGGTCGATACTTTGCTGTAATCTACTTGAACCGTATCAGTCCAGGAGGGGAAATAGGGATCTTTCCCATGGGCAAAGGTGTAAGTTCTCCCCCTGACGTTTCGTTGGAAATAATCCGTCGGTTCGGTCCGGGACAGGATATCATGCAGAAACAGATCAGGATGCTTATATAAAAATGGAGTATCTACGGCCATATGATTGGGAACAAAATCGAGTATAATCTTTATATCGAACTCATGGAGATTTGATCGAAATATTGCGAGCGCTTGATCATTACCGAATTCTTGATCTACCTCATAGGTGCGAATCGCATATGGAGACGCGCCGATATCTTCTTGTTCCCATGTCCCCAGCGCTCTTGAGTATTCTCCTTGCAGTCCGGGATGCCGGCGTGCGATTTCTATTCCTTCCAAGCTTCGATTCCAGACACCCATTAGCCAGATTGCATCAATTCCGTTGTTTGCAAATAGTTCAAGTTCACTGAGGGGTACAGTTCCCAAATGGATTGATTGTCCGTATTGTAAAGAAAGGTCTTTTAGCCAGAGCCTTGTATTGATTTCGTAAATGACCGGATTTTTTCTCCACGGCATTGGAGTTACTCCGCTAAGAATTTGTTGTTTAAAGAAGTTAAGGATTGTGGAATTAAAGGAGTGGAGTGAGGCAAGAGGAGTATGCCAGGAAATTTTTGCGATAATCGATCAAAGGGCTTATGGAACCACGATTACGAAGGGAGGATCTAAGAAAATCCCAAATGCCGACTTCGACGGCTGAATCGGAATTCATCAATTCTATTGGCTATACCCTACAGCAGCTATAAAAAAGCTGATTGTGAAAACAGCGCTGATTATAATCCTATACCAAATCTCTCTTCTGGTGAGCTTTTCCCCTGGCCTTGTCACAACTTTCTCCTTTCACATGCATGCCTTACTTGCAATTTTTCAAGAATTCTTAAATTACCTATCGGTAACAAAAAGTATCTCTTGAATTTTTAGACTGGATTTAGTTCATCTTTTTATAGATATACTAAACACCGGGTCTGAAATATGTTCTCCTTTACAGATCGGGCATCGGGATGGCGCGGATATACGTTTCCGACTTTTAAATTCAAACCCGCATTTCAAACAACGCGATGGGATGACAGAAAGCTTCGCTCCGCTAGCCTTGACGCTTTTTTCTATATGACACATGTGGTCATACACATCTCGTTCTCGTATGCTTAGGATTTGAGATAGTTCTCTGGCGCTCATCTCCTTTTCTTGCAATAACCTGATCATTTCTTGTCGCAGTGACCCCATTTTTTTTCGTGTCGTATCACTTCCCAATTTGAAAGGTCTTAAACTACAGAGGAGTCAACATGTCATTCCTGCGAAGGCGGGAATCCGGTCCGCGGCATTTTCTGGATACCCGCCTTCGCGGGTATGACGTAGACCGATGTCAAAATAGGATCATGAAATCCCGCAAGAGCGCATCATTTTTCGCTTAATCAAGATTATATTTTAATAAACGGAAAACAAGATTGATGACTTTTTACAAAGTCATCAATCTTATTATAATACAAAAATTTGTGAATTAACAAGGCAAAAGTGTGGATGGCCTATCAGACATGCGCCAGGAAATGATTACGAGGTTGACGCCTTTGTTTCCTTAACCTTTGCGGCAGCGGTTTTCTTAAAAAGTGTTTTTCTTCCTGCAGATTTTGACTCGTTTGCTTTTTTTGCGGCTGTTTGCTTGGCAGTAGCTTGGTCCGCCTTGGGTTTTGCCTCTGTTTTTTCGGGTGCTTTTACCACTGGAAGAGTTGTTGAGGCCGCTGGCTCCTTTTTGGTTGTTTCCACTTTGGAAGGAGTTGTTGGGGCCGCTGGCTCCTTTTTAGTTGTTTCCACTTTAGGAGGAGTTGTTGGAGCCGCTGGTTCCTTTTTGGTTGTTTCCACTTTGGGAGGAGTTGTTGGAGCCGCTGGTTCCTTTTTGGTTGTTTCCACTTTAGAAGGAGTTGTTGGGGCCGCTGGCTCCTTTTTAGTTGTTTCCACTTTGGGAGGGGTTTTGCCGGCTACAGGTTTTTTTGCGATGGGTTTCTTTTTTGACTTTGTTGCTTTTTTGCCGGCGGTCTTTTTAGGAGTGGTTTTTTTCGCCTTGGGTTTTGCCTCTGCTTTTTCGGTTATTTTTTTCTCGGAAGCAGCTGTGCTGATTACAGGTTCTTTTTTAATGACTTCCTTTGGTGTTTCTTTTGGTTTTTGTACTTCTGATGTAACTTTTTTTGTAGCTGGTTTCTTAACAAGGGTTGATGGTCGGGCACTACTGGCAGGCGATTCATCCAGATAAAAGACAATAAATACTATCAGACCTACAACAAAAAATGCCAAAAGATACATTTATAATTCCTCCCTAATTACAATTTTTTGGACAGTGTACTAAAAAATTTCGTCTGTTGTCAAGGGAATAACTGAAAATGATCTATCAGTTATACTGTTTTGCTGTTCAATTTATAAATTAACAAAGCTATCATTTTCAAGACGGAAGGTGGGGATGTTTGAATCAATCTCTTGAAATATCGTAATGGATTCCGGATGACAGGTAAAAAAGAGGACCTGATGCGTCCCGGAGAGATCATATATCGCCTGTGATGCCGCTCGTGCGCGCATAGGGTCAAAATTGACCAGGATATCGTCCATGATGATCGGAAGCGGCTGTTGTTTTGAGGCGTAATTTCGAATATATCCAAACCGAACGCAAAGATAGAGTTGTTCCTGGGTTCCACGGCTAAGTGCATCGATTCCCTTTCGGGATGAATTGTTGTCGATTACCTCAAAATATTTTTCCCCTGGGGGAGCTATAATCTTCTGATACTTTCCTCCAGTGATGGTTTTAAAAAAAATGCTCGCCTCCCGTATGACCTCGGGCTGCTGTTCTTGCTCAAATTTCTTACGTGCCTCGGCAAGAAGGTGTTTTGAGATGGCAAGGCGAGACCAATCTTCTGCCTTTATTCGAAGTTCTTCTAAAAGCCTTTCCTCCTTAGCTCTGAGCCTTGAGATTGTATCCGCCGTGCTCATTTGTGTAATAGCTGCTTCAAGATCCGCTCGTTTGTTGCGAAGCCTTTCAAGTCCTTCCTTCAATTCAGAGCGGCGTTGAGAAAGTTCGGTTTTTGATTTTAGAAGGGTTTCTTTATCTGATGACAAAAGCGTATGGTGCAGGGACTCCCAGTCACGCAGTCCGGAAATTCGGAGGACATTATTGCGGGCTTGGGCGATGGCCTCTTTAAGCTGTGTTCTTTTTTCATAAAGAACACCACGACGTCGAAAATCATCTTCATCTTTTGCTGTGCCGGAGCTGATAAGGTCCGTAAACGCCTTTGCAGTTATTGTATATTCCTTTTCAAGTTCTTCTTTTTCCTTTTTTGTTTCATGCAGGTCCTTTTCGATCACACGGCGTTGTTCCAAGGCGCTTGCAGCGATTCTGAGATCGGCTGCGATACGATCTATGGCTGATGGGAGATCAGACGCGGCAGGGAGATCGCGTTCGCATGAAGCAAGGACGGTGTGAGCGGTTTTACTGTACATCGTGATTAAATGTTCGTCTTCTTTTATTTCAGCGGAAAAAGCATCCCTGGTGGTTATCCGATCTACAACAGTGTCAATGATCCGTAGGGCCTCGAGTGCGGTTTGCGGAGAAAGGTCTGTGGAGAATCCCATACTATTCAGCCATTGTTTCCACTCAGAAAGGATTTCTGATTCCCGGGCTTCTGACTCTTCGAATCGTTTTTTGGCCTCTTCCAATTCCTTTTCAGTTGTCTCTTTCAAGGAGTGGGCCGTTTTTGCTTTTTCAAGGAAGCGCTTTCGTTTCTCAATCTCAGAGTCGATTTTATCAAGATCGATGACCGTAATCCCGAGCACGGAAAGCAGGTCATCTATCTGTTCCGTTGTCTTGTTCAGGGATTTTTCAGTCTCCTGCTTGTCTTTTTCGAGGTTGTCGATAGCATCTGTTATCTTAGAAAGCCTCAGTTGATAATCTGCGGCATCCTTACTTTGTTGTTTACTGAAACGCCAGGCCCATCCGGCAATGATAAGGAAGATAACAAAGCTAATAACTCCCCACATTATGTGGTCAGACATAATTAGGAGAACTCCTGCAAGGATTCCAAGGATTGCCAGAGCCCCTGAAAAGCGAGATGATAGGAGAAATGTAGGGATATGGGGCGGCGATGGCTTCCACTCTTTTTGCTGTTTTTTGTCCGCAATACGATCTTCGATATGCCGAATGTTATCCTTTAGACTTGACTGTGCGGGAAGGAGATCGCGGAGCTTGGCAAGCGCTGCTTTTCTTTTGTCGATCTTCCCTTCTTCCGCGGCAATATCTTCAACGTGTATATCGTTTGACTCATCCAGGGCGCGATCATGATTATTTCGGGCCGAATCAAGGGCTGTCAAACATCGAGCCTTTTCTGTATTTGCATGGTCAAGACGTTGTGCGTAATTGTGGATCGTCTCTCGGGTAAAGAGTGATCGGTCACATGCGGCCGTTTTTGCTTCATCCCATTCCGCACCGAGCTGTGCCAGAAGCTGTTCGATTTCCTTTTCCAGCCCTTTGATCTTTTGGCGCTTTAAGGGGAGAGATTCGATAAGATCAGCGTACCGGTCACGTCCCTGCAGCAAACGTTCTATCTCTACTTTTTTGTTCAACAGACGTTTTTCATGCGGCAAAGCGTCAAGCTCTTGTTGCAGTGTATTCACCTTGTTCTTTTTTTGAACAATGCGGATACGCAGGCCATTCTGTTTTTCAATGAATCGATCAAGCTGGACAAGTCCGTTTTGTGGGAATTCAGCGACGATATCTATTTCTGAAAGTTCTTTTTCCGCCTGGCAGAATGTAACCCACTCTTCCCACAGAGCCAAATACGATTCCACCTTTTTTAAATCAGTCTCTACCGTGACTTCATCTTTACGGGCAATTGTCAGGGTGTTTTTGACCTCTCTGAATTTTTTGATCGCTTCGTCATATTCATCAATAGCACTTTTTGCTTTAAGGAGTTCTTTTTTGTTTGCCTCCAGCTTTGACAGGAGTTGGTTGATTTCAGGTTTTTGTCCTCGAGAGAAGAGATCTTTCATCTGTTTGTCAATTTCAGACTCTATTTTGGGTAGTGCAAGTATTCCGGTCCCCGCGCTCGCGCCGTAGATTGCCCCGCGAACAGATTCGTTGTTAAGAGACGTGAGGGTCTGTAATTCTTCGAGGCTGAATGCGTAGATATTTTTAAAAAGGTCTTTAGTGGCGGTGCCGAGCAGTTGTTGGAGTGTATCGGAACTGCTGAGCGTCCCATCGGGAAGGATAACAGTAACTGCCCCGCCGTGCTTGCCGGGAGCGCGTTCTACAGTGTAGTCTCCGCCCGATGAGTCTGATATGATCAGACGCCCTCCATGTTTCCCACCGGCAAGAGGGGGATACAAATTCTCCTTGGAGCGGCCGTCCGGGAAACCAAAGAGGATCGATCGGATAAAGGAAAGAACGGTAGATTTGCCTGACTCGTTATTGCCCAAGAACAGAACAAGGCCGTCAGGGAGGTCATGTACAGTCTGGTCTCTAAATATTCCGAAACCGTCTATAAGAAGGCTGGAGATCTTCATTCTGATTCACCCAGCCGGTCAACACAGAAACGCTCGGCATCATCAAGAAGATCTCTCAGGGTTTCGTCGTCAAACGGCTCAAGGAATTTTTTTGCCTTTGTGTGTTTGTAGAGATCATTTAGAGGATCTGCGAGTGTTTCAGATAGATAAGAGGCGGCGCGCAGCTCTTCACTTATTCGGAGGACATCACCAAGGAGATCAGGGATCTTTTTACGTTCTTCAATATCAATATCAGGACGGCACGTACTTTCTATCTTTTCGATCCACACGATAGGAGACTCAGATAATCCCTGCTCCCGTGCTCTTTCGGTTAGTTCGTGAATTGCTCCGGCTATGCGCAGCTCATCATACAACTTTCCCCGACCGGTAAGGATGATTCTGGCAAGTACCGGAAGTCCGTTTGCTTCATCGCGCATTGAATAGCATGCCTCGGAGAGCGTCTCGTCCAATTCATTAAGAGTGGAAAGTTCATCAATAGACATGTTTCGAAGATACCAGCGTGCGGCATCTATGGGGTGGAATTCAAGATGTGGATGCCCACTGGAATCTACAGTGACCAGATAACATCCACGTTCTCCTGTTTCCCGGATATTTCTCCCCTGCGTATTTCCGGAATAAACTATCAAGGGGGATTCGGAGAGGATGTCCCTTTTGTGAACATGACCGAGAGCCCAGTAATCAATGCCGGTATCCTTTAAGTCGTCAAGGTCGCACGGCGCATACGACGCATGCTCTTTATTGTTTCCGGCATTGCAGTGCAGAAGACCGATATGAAACAGTGTGTTATTACTCCTTTTAAAGTATCGAGCCAGATTGCGCTGTTCGTCCTGATGCACATAACTTATTCCATTGATCACCGCGGTCTGTTCTCCGGCCTTTGTAAAAAAGATTGATTCAACCTCATCCCCTGAAAAGATATGTACACCGTCAGGCCAATCGATGGACGAAGACCAACCATCCAATGGATCATGGTTGCCATGAACAATAAATGACTGTATTCCAG
>DAOVGD010000017.1 GCA_030672555.1 Desulfobacterales bacterium | reverse complement strand
ATTATGTCCGCAACGAAAAAGAGCGAGAACGAGACAAAATTTTCGCAAATTTGAGGAGAATAGCAGGCCTATTTGACGAAAACTTGCGGAGATTTGGGCCGTTTCTCACTCTTTTGCAGTAGGATCAGAATTCTCGGACAGGCTCCTAGTGTATGTATGCGAGAAAAATTGCCTCATACTACAGAAATCGTATGTCCATGGACTAAGTAGGATTGAGACATAAGACCTTAACAAAAACGGCATAACTTCCTCTCCATTAAAAGAGTATTAGAAAAAGGGGTTTAGAAAAAATGAAATTCTTCCGATTCTAGTAAAAATCTCCTTGCATCAATAAACCTTACCGGACAGAATTTGTATGCTTATCATTCCTCTAACAGGAAAAATCAGCTGGCGGAACCCTCCTGTCATTACGATCGGGATCATTCTGATTAACTGCCTTGTATTTTTCTTTTTACAATCAACCGACAAGGAGTGGTGTCGTCAGGCTATAGAGTTTTATGTTGAATCCGGACTGGTCAAAATAGAAGTCCCGAGGTATAGGGAGTACTTGAAAAGCGCAAAGGGTGAAGATGTCCCGTCTTTCCAGGGAGAAGAAAAAGATGAAATGATTCTTGTCCGTTTTGTTCAGGAAATGGAAAAGGATCATGTTTTTATGAAAAAACTGCGTAATAATGAAATTATTACACCGGAAGAACCCACATATGCGAAGTGGGCGAGCCTAAGGAAAATATATGAAGAGAAGCTGTCAAAGGTTGTCTTTCTACAGTACGGTTTTATTCCTGGGCATAAAAACTTTATTGCTGTTTTTACCTATATGTTTCTACACGGGGGCTTTATGCACCTTTTGGGAAACATGGTTTTCTTATGGCTTGTTGGGTGTGTGCTCGAATTGGGATGCGGCAGAGTGTTATATGTTGTGGGGTATTTCATAAGCGGAATTATGGCGGTAGGGCTTTTTGGATTGATTTATATGGATAGTATGGTTCCTCTTGTTGGCGCATCGGGGGCAATTTCCGGCCTTATCGGCGCCTATACCGTGCTATATGGCAAGAAAAAGGTTAAGGTCTTCTATTCTCTCGGCTTCTATTTCAACTACGTCAAGGTTCCGGGAATTGTGCTCCTTCCGATCTGGATCTGTAACGAATTTTTCCAGTTGTTATTTGGGGGAGACAGCCATATCGCTTATGTTGCTCATATAGGAGGGCTTGTGAGTGGCGCCTTGCTGGGCTATATAAACCTGAAATTTTTTGGCCGTGTCAATCAAGAGGTGTTTGAGGAAGATCGGTCAGAAGAGATTGCATCTCTGCTTGAGGAGGGATTACAGCGTATCGGAGAACTCGACATGAAGGGTGCCCGCCCCTTGCTGGAGCAGGTCCTCGATATAGATCCCGGCAACCGGAATGCCCTAACACACCTTTTTAACATTGATAAGCTCAATCCCGAAGGAGAGCGCTTTCATAAAACAGCAGAAAGGTTGTTGCTCCGTTTGTGTCATGATAAAGATTATGAGACAGTATACGCTGTATACGATGAATACCGTTGCATCGCAAAGCATCCCCGCCTGACGCCCGATCTTTACGCACGCCTAAGTGCAATATTCTCCGAACAAGGGCGCCCTGAAGCGGCTGAAAAGATCATGGCAAGGCTCTTACAAAGCTGTCCCCAGTCCCCTCAGATTCCTACGGGCATATTAAACCTGTCCCGCGCTTATCTTAAGAAAGGGCTGTCCGATAAGGGTAGGAAATGCCTACGGGTAATCCGCAAAAGGTATCCCGCATCGGCTGAATCGCAGATTGCAGAGAGGTTGTTGAGATGAGAGCATCAAAATCAAGCCAAGCTGATCTTTTCCAGATAGTCTCGCGCGTAGGGGGTAATATCGTGGTCGGGGTAAGCTTTGATCAATCCTTTAAGGACACCCGCCGCTTTTTTCGGATTCTTTAATTTTTCACAGATAAGTTTTGCGGCAAGGAAATATGCTTTTGGAATCAAGGGGCTTCCCGCGTTTGCTTTAATAAACCTATTGTAGGCATTGATGGCGCCCTTGGTGTTTCCGGTTTCGTTCAACCAGCTCGCCGTCTTAAACAAGGTGGATGGACTGGGTGTAAATTGCGGGTCTTTGGATATACACTCTGTATATATTTCACACACCTTGTCTTTTTCATTTTTCTTGGCGAGGAGGTCCAGATATACTTTGCCGTGCGCTATCATTTCAGCCGTTCGTTGGCCGATTTTCAGAAGGTTGTAATAGCGCTCGGACAAAATTAACTCGGCAATAACACCTCCTGTCTCATTTTGTATCAGAGAGATTGCATCATCAATCTTCCCGTCTTTGACAAGAACATTAACTCGGTTAAGAAGTCCATTGTTTACATCGTGTTCGCTTTTTCCCGTTTCAGTGGGCAGGTCGTCACTAACATCGTCGACCTCATATCCAATCTCTTCGTGGTATTGGAAGATGACATATCCCATCATGTTATAGGAGGCAATAGTAAAGAAACTTTCTGCGATACTGAGAAGGAACAGATGTAAACCGGCAGGGAGGTGCTGAATCACATATTGTCCCAGGACAGCAGGTGCGCTTCCCAGGAGTCCGAGGAGAAAGTACATCAACAGATATCCCCACCCGATTCTCCATGCCATTCCGGCGAAAAGCATAGGATTTAAAGCCGCTACAAAGCTGTTGGTGGTTACAAGGATTATGATCATTGCGGGAACGGATAAAATGGCAAAAGCAAGAAATAACAATGCGATGTAAACCCCTGCGGTTTTAGTGAGCCAAAAAAAGACTACCCCGACCATTATAAAAAGGCCGATTTGTTTGAAAACCTGGTGAAAATCGTCAGAGATGGTTTGAGAATTGAGTTTTGGAGGACTAAGGTCTCCCCGGGCTGTATTTTTGAGTACAGCATAGGAATATTTCAGCAATATCCCCCAGATTACTATGGGCATTAACAGAGCGAGCAGGCAGAGTTTGGCAGACAAGACGCGTACCAAGGCAATGACAATTATTAATGTAAGCGGCCTTGCATTCAACGGATAGGTGAAAAACTTCGGGAGTCTATTCCAGAATGGCACTATTGTATTTCCGACCCCGAGAGATTTCGCTAATTGATTACACTTGGGGCACAAGTGGAAGGTTTTTTGCTGTCCATACTGTTCTTGGACACGCTTTGTGACGCAATCAGAACAGTAATTTACTTGACACTTGGGACAATTCCAGCGTGCCGGCCTGGTGGGGTGATAGTCACAAACTGTTTTCATGTCTCTTCCGTTACATAAAATAGTAGAGGCATTTTAATAGCCGAGATTACACGGCTCTCTTTTTACACGAAATCGGTATAAAAAATAAAAAACTTTAGCGCGTTATCGAT
>DAOVGD010000180.1 GCA_030672555.1 Desulfobacterales bacterium | reverse complement strand
CTGGGAATACTTTTTCCACGTTCCTGCGCAGCCGTTCAAGATGCATGAGGATATCGAGTATTTCACTCTCGGATGCGAAGAAGCAGGTACGTATTTCTCCCCACGCAGCGATCGAACGGTCTATAGCAATGAGCGCGACTTTTGCTGAACCATCTGAGTCTCTGGCAAATTCATCCGGGGGTTCATCTTTTTCTTCTAAGGTCCCGCGGATCGCCCTCATGAGTTTGACGTAAATCTGATGCTGATACCAGCGGATGACTTCCACCGCATCTTCGCAAGCATCCGTTTCTTGAAGCGGACCTGCGTTCAGTATCTCCACCCGCGCTTTGAAGTTGAGGTCATCTTCTTTGTGATCAGATGCGTCTTCTAATGAGTCGAACCAGTTATCCGCCATCTCTGTATAGGCCTTCGCCATGCGACAACATTCGTGGGACCCGGCAATTTCCTCATTTAATCTCTCTTGCTCTGCGGTTTCCTCAGTGCTGATCGCATCGAGGTCGATCCCTGCTTGCTCTGCTGTTTCTTTCACCAGATCAAGCGTCACACGGAATATTTCAGACAACTTGTGCCAAAAGGCTTCATTGTTTATATCATGGCTTTCCTGGTCTGGAAACTGTTCATCGACAAGCGCGAAATTCATGCAACGAGAGGTGAACGGACAACGTTCACACCATCGATCACAGTAATTATATATGCCCGTGATGAAGTTCGGGTTTCCAGCAAGTTTCTTGATATGTTCTTTATCCATGGTTCGTTAGGCATCGTCTTGTGTTTTCAGACAACGGTGGCCATGCTTCTGGGAATTGGATGATGCGTTGGATCGCAGAATAGACTTCCTTGGCAAATTCAATTCCGAGGCCAGGACGGCATTCTTCATAGTAGTCTATCGCTTCGTTGAGTTCAAATCGCGCGGATGGGTGGAAAGAGTATTTCATCGAAAACCTTTTCTCCCGGCACTCTCTCAACCCTGCCCTCTCGCACCTCGACAACTCTCCTCTCAGCCTCTTTGGCCCAGAGCTCGTCGATTTCCTTCTGTGATGGACTCAGGCTGTATAGCAGCCTGTCAATCAGCCGGGTCTTTATGTCGATTGGCAAGGACTCCGCCATTGACATCAATTCATTTGTGTCAATCATGTTAAGCCTCCTAATTATAACGCATCCATTTGTTTCAATTATACCAGAATGGTAGCGAGAATGCCATCGTAAATGCAGGGGGGCGAGGAAGGAGAGAATATAGTATTGTCCCCCCCAAAACTCTATTCCAACAAAATAGTTGCCAACAAATTTGCTGGAAAAGCCTTGACAGATTCTTTTTTATCGCCCGGTTCATTGATCGACACGCAAGTATCAGCATTAAAGTGCACAACAAGATCGGACTTATTGGCTTCCGTCTCTTGTCCATGAGCCATTCCCTTCCACGGGGGCCAAAGGGGACGTCCCCTTTATTTCTAACGGCGGACAAATTTTACAAATTGGGGGACATCCCGAAAGTGCCCTAATACCTATTTCAGGATATAAACATTGGGGTAATCCATGAGTTTCAGGGTCAAGGCAATGGCACCTGCCAATTCAGGGGCGCCGTGAATAATTATAAGGCTGTTTCCTTTATTGAGCTCCTCCATCATAGGTTTCGAGAACATGTTGTCGTAATGAACGTGCCTGGCACCCTTGATATGACCCTTTTTAAACTTCGCTTCATCACGAAAATCTACAAATGCGGGCCTCTTCAGCTTTCTGGCAGCATCTTCGCTGATGATGCATTTGTCAAAATCGCTTTTGCTAAGACACATGAGGGAGTGCAGAAGTTTTTGGTCGTTTACCGTGGGATAGAAAGCCGCTGCCCAGCCTTTGATTCCGTCTCTCATCCAGTAGACATTTTTGTACCCATTAGCAACCGCTAACCTAGCGGCGTGATAGGATTTCCATCAGGTGTTTTTCGCGCAATAGGTTATGATTGGAATGTTCTTGTCTTCTGGAAGCTGCGCGACGTCAAAGTCAACTTTGCTCAGTGGCAGATCGGTGAATTTGTGATCCTTTGGCACCATACACGTTATGTGCATTGCGGTGGGAGTACGAGCTTTCAAGTAATCGGTTGTGTGGCTGTGGCAGGCAATCACTACAGCACCTTCGTCCACAAGCTTTTTTGCCTCTTTTAGACTTACCGCCTTGAATCCGTCCCCCCCTTTTTCGGGAGCGGGCACCTTGGCTGCAAAACTGGACGTTGAAAATCCGACTATCAACAACAATAATAAAATAAGAATTGATATTTTCCTGTGCATCACTAACCTCCTTTTTTTCTTCATGTTGTATTTTTCAAATATAGGCATGACCGTCAATAACCGTGTACTTGTATAACCTCCTTTCTTGAGTAGGGAAAGAGAGGGACATCCATAAATATATAACTAAGTGCCGCTAAAATAAAGTTACTTATATACTTATGGACGTTGCTCCCACATGGCGTTGTTAAGCGGAAACGGCAGCCAACTAAACGGCGCTGTCATTAAGTAGTACATGACCGTGTTTTCCGCAATATTCAGTCGCTGGACGTAGCACTTTTGGGCAAGACTGTACTACCTATGTCTTCCATTAATGAAGACCAATCCGGTCCTCTATCGTTAAACAATAAACAAATAAACAAAGGGCTGACCCCTTCTTTCCCAGCGGGATGTCGGATGAAATCCCGCCATAGCGGGATTGGACTGAGCCTTATTGTTTGATATGTTATCAATATTTATGGGGTTTGTAAAGCGAGGTGTTGCTTGACTGTAATGGCCACTTGCCGCTTTTTTTGACAATCCCACGGCTAACTGGTAACATAAAAATAAAATGGCTGACCAGGATTGTTATCTTGTAGCATTTCACAGTATCTCACGTACTGATTCAGCATAGCGGATCAGCCTGGCCATGTGCTTCGGCGGGGAACCTTCTTGCACAACCACCCCTTATGTTAACCGCAACTTGTGTATATATTGATGGATGTCCCGGGGTCCGTGACCCGTCTGGGCTCGCTTGTCAGAATACTCGCCATAGGGAAACTGAATGTTTTTGTTCTGTGGAACCTGGCTTACCTCATAGGCTTCGGCCTTATTAATCACGTACTTGCACTGTACCTGATGCGAAAGAGACTGATTAAGTAATGGGCGGGGAGTGGCTCAACAAAGGTTGAAATACGGCGGACTCTTACGATGAAAAATCGGCTATACAAGTTGATAATCAATGATGCAACCCACTGTTGCTATAAGAATTGCCTCGA
>DAOVGD010000212.1 GCA_030672555.1 Desulfobacterales bacterium | reverse complement strand
CTTCAACGGTCTTGCGGTTTACCTGGCAATCCCGAGCAACGTCTGCAATGTTGAGAACAGCTCCGTGCGAAAAGCTGACGGATTCTAAGAACCGGCTGAAATTACCCATATTGCGGACAAGCCCTTCCATCTGAACCTCTTCCCTGAGATAAAGGGCAACATAAGCGCCAATTGCCTCTTCGGGACTTACCGCATCCACGACTAAAGGGACCATGCCTAAAGTAAGGGCATCTTCCAGGGAAAACTCATCACCCAGCTCAGCGGCCATAAACGGATGCATCGTTTTCACCACGGCGCGTCCTGCAAGTAAGTCCACTCCCGACCGCTTTAGCTCTCTTGCGCTGGAGCCTGTTAATACAAAACGCCATCCGGCACGCTGTTCCATCAACTGATGTACCACATCCAAGAGCTGAGGCAATTTCTGGATTTCATCTATCACGATACAGTTGCCGGATTTTTGCGCCTCGGCAACTTCCCTCAGCCTCTCCGGCTTAGCTGAGTAAGACCGGTATACCTCCGGCGCCAAAAGGTCTATAATGAGCGCATTCCCCAGATGCTGTTTAACCCATGTGGACTTTCCCGTGCCTCGCGGGCCAAACAGAAAAAAGCTCTGCTTCGGATCCTGGAAAAAACGAATCTTTGTATCCATATCTGCTTCCATATTGGCATTACTGTTTCCATAATTTAAGCAAAACAGGGCATCATGTCAAGAAAATACGAAACCATCAGATTTTGTATTCCTTTTGGTCAAGTGTAAATGATATTGACACCTATTCTCCGCAGCTATTGACAATGATGCGTGTTGGATGTTTTACTATTCTCTCTGCGACCATCATCGCGACTTCAAATCATTTCCGGTTACAGGACATTACGTCGGCCCAGTCCGCGGCATAGCAATTCGAAAGAAGGAGTGACCTACATGATAAACCTGAAAGATAAACTCTCACACCTTACGTATAGACAGGCATGCAAACTTCTGGGGCACGAAGGGGAACGACTCATCAGGACAGGAGGAAAATACGACATTGACCTGTATGAACAGGTCGTCTTGAAGAAAGATCTTTTCCGGCTCAACCTTGGTGAAGCGGTTGTCACGATCCGACTCGACCCAGCAAAGGATCAGAAGTTGCATATTCAATGCGATCTGTGTTCGACCCCTTGTGAACATGTCGGCGCCGCCCTTTCGCTCATACTTGAAGAAAAGCTTTCACTGGGCCTTTCCGCTCCTCCTCCCGAAAAGGTTCCGATAGAAAGCCTTAGTGATGAGGAAGTTGTAAAACGGGCAATCGAAGAAAGGGCCGAAAAAGCACGAACGCAAAAGATGCGATTGCAGTCCCTGAATAAAAATGAATTATGGACAGATTATATCGTGACGAGCCATTCCTCAGGGAAAAGCTACCGGATTGCGTTGCGGGGTTGGGAACGGGGTGAATCATTCTGTACCTGTCCTGATTATCGAAAAAACACCCTCGGGACGTGCAAACACATCATGTACACACTTGATAAGGTCAGGACGCGATTCAAGAGATCCGTATGTGAGACCCCGTATCAGGTCAAGAATGTCTGTGTCTATCTTCGGTATGGCAAGGATATCGAGTTGCGGCTGCTCATTCCCAAGGAGCTTGATCACCAGGCGACGAACATCCTTGAGCCCATGGCGGGACAACGCATTGAAGATGTCAAAAATCTTCTCTATCGAATCAAGGCATTAACAAACCTCGGCGTGGATGTCACTATCTATCCGGACGCAGAGGAATATATCAACAACGCCCTGTATTGTGAGCGCATAAAGGGCAAAGTAACAGAGATACGCAAGGACCCCGAAAACCACCCATTGCGAACAACACTCTTAAAAGCAAATTTACTCCCCTATCAGCTTGACGGCATTGCATTTGCCGTTGGAGCAGGCAGAGCTGTTCTTGCCGACGACATGGGACTGGGAAAAACAATACAGGGAATCGGGGTTGCAGAGTTACTCTCTCATGATGCGGATATCTCCAAGGTGCTTGTTATTTGCCCGGCTTCTCTTAAGTCGCAGTGGCGGCTTGAGATTAAGCGGTTTTCAGATCGGAGCTGTCAACTCGTAATCGGCACAGCAGAAGAGCGATGCGCCCAATACGACAATTCATTTTTCTTTACGGTCTGCAATTACGAACAGGTGCTCAGGGATATAATGGCCATTGAAAGAATAAAGTGGGACCTCATTATCCTTGACGAAGGGCAGAGAATCAAGAACTGGGAGACAAAAACAAGTCAAATGGTTAAAGCGCTTAAATCCCCCTTTGCCCTGGTCCTGTCCGGGACACCGCTTGAAAATCGTCTGGAGGACCTTTTCTCGGTCGTGGAGTTCATTGACGACCGCAGGCTCGGTCCGGCTTTTCGCTTCTACAACAGGCACAGGGTGACCGATGACAGGGGAAGATTGCTCGGCTACAAGAACCTTGATGAA
>DAOVGD010000185.1 GCA_030672555.1 Desulfobacterales bacterium | reverse complement strand
AAAGGCAAGATTGGCCGAAACGGTACTTTTCCCCACTCCACCTTTACCGGAAAGAACCAGTACCTTATGCTTTATCTGGCTCATCCGTCCAGACACTTCACGCTGTTCCAGCTTTTGTCTTTCCTGAATCTCTTCATCGCCTTGAGCAGCGCTCTGTTTTAAACTCATCTTACAACTCCTATCTAATTCAGTGTCATCACCCTCGCATTGGTGTCTCAATGTCAAACATTTTTAAAAGGACACCCCTTGCAACTGAATCCCTTGCCGGGGCCATTCTTTTGCCGATGGTGAAGGACAAAGCGTCTATCGAGACTTGCCACCGCCGCCCATGCCACGACCGCCACCGCCGCCCATACCACGACCGCCGCCGCCACCGCCCATGCCAAAATGGCTCTGGACGCTGGGCGCGGAGACATGGGCCAGCGCACCGGATTTGTATTGTTCAACGGCCTTCCGTACATGGCCGCTGACCCCGGTAATTACTTTAATCCCGGCTGTTCCAAAGATTTTGAAGGCGTTGGGGCCGCAATTGCCGGTGAGCACGGCAGACACGTCCTTTTCCGACATGAGCTGGGCCGACTGAATGCCAGCGCCTCCGCCCTGCATGATATTCGGGTTTGCAAGGGCCTCAAATTCCATGGTGTCAGGGTCGATAATAAGAAAATAGGCGCAACGTCCGAAACGGCTTTCCACCGCGTCATCGAGCGTAGGCCCTGTGGATGTAACTGCAATTTTCATTTTTTCCTCCTATGTTAAATGTGATGGACTCGTAAAAAGTCAAAAATATCACGCAAAGCCGCCAAGTCCGCAAAGTTTGTTCTTTGATAACAATATGTTGTCTTAGCGGTCTTTGCGGCTTTGCGTGAGAAATAGACTTTTTACGACGCCATCAAAGTTCTTTTTTAAGGATATTCCATATGTTACGCATGACCTCAAAGGCCGGCCCCTTACCGTATTCAATGACGGTCTTTCCCGCCATAAGCGCGTCATTTACATTCCGGTCAAAGGGTATCTTGGCAATGACACGGGAGCCCTTATCCGTAGCGATGCTTTCGATCCGTTCGGCCTGTTCGGCATTCAGGTCGGCCTTGTTGATGACAATCAGCGCGGGGATGCCAAAGTGCTTTGTAAGACTAAGTACGCGCACCATGTCATGAACACCGGAAACGGTCGGCTCGGTGACAATCAGGACCCTGTCGGCTCCACTTACGGATGCGATCACCGGACAACCCGTTCCAGGGGGACCGTCAGCGATGATATACCCCTTCTTCAACGTCTTGGCAAGGTCTACGGCGACATTGCGCACCTGGGTCACGAGCCGTCCTGAATTTTCTTCAGCAATTCCCAGCCGTGCATGCGCCATGGGACCGTAGTCTGTGCCCGAGACATACCATTTGCCCGTTACATTGGGTTTGGTGGTAATGGCGTCAACAGCGCATATCCGTTCACATAGACCGCACCCTTCGCAGGCCAGTTCATCGATTCTGCATGTTACCAAACCTTGATCGTTCAGAGGCCCGTCAAAAAGAATTGCTCCGAAATGGCAGGCTAGAGCGCATTCACTGCAACCGGTGCACTTTGACGCGTCAATCATCGCTTTTTCGCCGCCGACAAAATCGTGCGTTTCCCTTATGGAGGGCGCGAGCAGCAGATGCAGGTCGGCGGCATCCACATCGTTATCGGCCAGTACCTTGTTGTCGGCCAGCATGGCCAGAGAACTGACCACCGTGGTTTTCCCGGAACCTCCTTTGCCGCTGATAATGACTACTTCCTTGTAGCCCGTTGCATCTCCAGCGGGAAAAGGGCCTGCCGATTCCGGCGGTACAGAGAAAGCTTCTTCTTCGGGCGGCGCTGGAGGTACGGTGCCGGCCAAACGGCAGATGTCGTCAAAGATTCCCAAGAGGTTTTCCTTCAATTCAGGGAATCTATTCGTCAGGATTTGCCCGCTGGAATAGGCCTCGGCGTATTCACGCTTAAACGGAATTCTGCCGACAATAGGGACTCCCACGCGTTCAGCATATTCCGCGATCATACTGTCCGTCCCATCCGAACAGTTTATCACGATGCCTGTTGGGATCTTTTTCTTGAGCGTGAGACCCAGGGCCAGTTTGAGATCGTTCAGGCCGAAAGGTGTCGGTTCCGTTACCAGAACAGCCACATCTGAATCCGTAACAGTCTCGACCACCGGGCATGAAGTGCCCGGCGAAGCATCAAGTATGTTGACGGCATCCGGGTCGATATACTGCTTCACGTTTCGAATAACAGCCGGCGCCATCGCTTCTGCGATATTCAATGTCCCGTGTGCGAAAAAGAAGGGCTGATTTTCGGGCGCAGCCTCAACGCATCCGATCTCGACGGGCTTTTCCACCATCGCCTTTGCCGGGCAAACATACGAACAGACGCCGCATGAATGGCAGAGTTCGTTGAAGATCATTACCTTGTTTTTTATGATCGCGATGGCGTTGTAATGACACGCCTCAGCACACTCACCGCACCCGGTGCACAATTGCTCATCCCACTCGGGTTTCATTGCCTTCACAGGCCTTGTTTCGGTGAACTCCGGCAGGACAAACAGATGGTCATTCGGTTCCTCAACGTCACAGTCAATGAGCCGAACCGTATCTCCGCGGTCAGCCAGTGCATAGGCAAGGTTGACAGAGAATGTCGTCTTGCCGGTTCCGCCTTTGCCGCTGGCAATTGTTATGTTCATCTAAAATAACCTCCTAATATTGATTAACAGCCTCCTACTCCCCGACGACGGCGGTGTAGTATAAGGCGGTATTTTTGCGTTCCGCGCGGATCTGGTCGGTTCGCATCAGTTTTCCAAGATATTTCGACACCTCATTAAGATGCATGCCGAATACATCCGCAATCTGTTCCGCCGTGCACGGACGACGCCGTAACATGGAAAGAATCGTGTCCTGGTTCGCCCGCACATCGCTTGCATTGTTCGTATTAAACTCCGCAATGATCTCCGCGGCCGGATAAAACAAACGGGTCAGAGCCTCCATGCGTTCTTTGGGCAGGGCCGTGGCAAAACCCTCCGCCGGCGGACGAACAGCGGTGTTTAGTTGAATACGGTCCGGGCCGATTTCCCTTGCTATAGCGGCAATTTTCCCGACGTCTGCAGGGATTGAGTTCATCCCCCATATCAGGAAGACTTCCATCCATAGCTCTCCTTTGAATTGAGCGCGAAACGCCTTCTGCCCTTCGACCAACTGATCAAACCGCAATTGCGGGTGGGGGCGGTTCACACACTCGTAGGAAGCCTGATTCCAGGCACTTAGGGAAACCTTGACCACATTGGCACGGGAGGCTGCACTCCGGACTTCCGGAAGGCACAACATCGTACCGTTGGTTAAGAGCACGGAAGGGATTGCGCTGTGTGCGCGTATGAACTCAAGCACTTCCCCGAAACGAGAATGAAGCGTTGGTTCTCCGGAACCGGAAAGGGTGATATAGTCCGCCTTGCCGTCCGTTTTCAGCCACTCATCAAGTTCGGCAAGTACCGCATCTACGGGGACACATTCCTTGCGGGCAACGGTTTTGTTCGTAGTTCGTCCCAGCTGACAGAAGACACAATCGAAACTGCATGTCTTATAGGGGGTTAGATCGACCCCCAGTGATCGCCCGAAGCGACGCGAGGGCACGGGCCCGAATAAATAGTGATACTTCTCCTTCATGACTTTTCCTGCTGGTCAAAAGATAAGCCACCAGCCATTCCGGCGGCTCATCCTCTGGCAATACCGGACCTCCTGGAGGGAACCCCCTCTATTTCTATGCTTTTTGCGCTTCGAACTCCGCAATTCGCTTCTTGATCTCTTCAAGCGCGTCTTCAAGATATCTTGCCTGACCTTGAAGCGCCTCCATCTCCTGTTGCCGCATCGGTGCTGCGGCGTCTCGCTTCGCATCCCGGCATCCGGAAATTCGGAGTAGACAGGATATCCTTCAAATAGGCGTCAAGCACCTGATTCACGTCGCCCGCCACAAACGGAATGAGCTCAATGCCGTAAGCTTCAATCATGTTGGCGAATGGCTGTGAGACAGCGCCGCAAATCAAAGCCCTTACGCCCAGATCAGACAGTTTCGCGGCCCGGCGTAGAGGTAACTTGGGATAAAAAGGCTCATAGTGCCTGCTCGTCACCATTTTGTTTTCGATATTCGCAATAAGCAACATGTGCGCAGAATCGAATACCGGGGAAATTCGATTTTCCCAAACGGTCAGGGCCACCTTCATTTCCGGTCCGCTCCTTTCGCTGCCTTATAAAGCAATTAGTGTGCCACAAACAAAACAATAACCACACCCAAAGCCAAACCGCTGTATTCTCAGAGTGTTAAGGAATAATCGAGGTCACGGGGAGGAGAAAGAATTTATGAGATGGGGTCGCATTAATGCGACTATCTGCGTTGGCGGAGTCGCTTTTGTGAGACTCTAACGAAACCGCTTTCGATTCGAGCGGCCATCAATTGCCGGAAGCTCGATACCAAGGGTTTTGATCTTTCTAAACAGCGTGCTCTTGTGCATGCCGAGGCCCCGGGCGGCTGCCAGGCGGTTGTAGTTATTGCGTTTGAGCGCATCCAGGATCGTCTGGGCTTCGACTGATTTTAACGCGGAATCGATTGTGCCATGCGCGGTTGGCCGGGAAATCGGACACATCAGGGTCTCAGGCAGACAGTGGGGTTCGATCTCTCCTTCAGGGCAAATTACAAAGGCATGCTCGATGATATTCTCCAATTCCCGAATATTGCCCGGGTAATTGTGCGACATAAGAAGCGCAAGGGCCTCATGACTGATTCCCGTGACAGCCTTACCCCGCAACCCATTCAACCGGACAATAAAGCGCTCTGCAAGGAGCGGAATATCTTCCTTGCGGTCGCGCAGGGGAGGAAGCACCAGTCGCACCACGTTAATGCGATAGAAAAGATCCTGCCGAAAAGTCCCGCTTTTCACCAACTCTAAGAGGTCTTGGTTTGCAGCGGCAATGACACGTATATCCGCCGTGACTTCTCGAGTGGCTCCAAGCGGCTGGAATCTCCGTTCCTGCAGTACCCGCAAAAGCCGTACCTGGAAAGCCGCGCTGATGTCCCCGATTTCATCCAAAAAAATTGTACCGCCCTTTGCCAGCGCAAAGCGCCCCGGCTTGTCCTTGGTGGCGTTCGTAAAGGCCCCTGCCTTGTAGCCGAAAAGCTCAGATTCCAACAGGGTATCCGGCAGCGCGCCACAATTGATGGCTATGAAGGGCTTGTCGGACCGGGGACTGAAGTTGTGGATCGCCCGCGCCAGAAGTTCTTTTCCTGTACCGGTTTCACCCTGGATGAGAATGGTGCTGTCGCTGTCCGCCACCTGTGGCAAGATCGCGAATATCTTGTGCATATGCGGGCTCCGGCTGACCATGTCGCCGACCTGATAACGGGCATCCAGCTCTTTGCGCAGTTCCTCGACCAGACTCATGTCCCGAAACGTTTCAACGCCCCCTATAACCGTGCCGTTTTCGTCTTTAAGGAGCGATGTGCACACCACAACCGGTATACGGAATTTTTCACTATTGACGATGTATGTGGACGTATCGATAAAAGCCTTTCCCTGTTTCATGGTCCGCCGCAGCCCGCAGTCTGTTTCACACATGTTGGACCGGAAAACCTCCCAGCAATGTTTCCCGATGGCTTCTTGACGGGTAATACCCGTAATCTCTTCAGCAGCGCGGTTAAATGACGTGATGCGCCACTTGTGATCGACCGTAAAGACGCCATCGGAAATACTCTCAAGAATGGTCTCCGTGACGTGGCGAGGTATCTGGTGGGGTGTGTCTTTTTTCATCGCATGCCAGTCTAAATTCCCTGCTTTTTTCTCGTGCGTAACTTGCCACAGCGTGACGTATGACGTCAATGTGCGATTTTAAAAAAACTGTAACTTCTCTCGGTTGACCAGGAGCTTGATCGATTGATCGATACGGCCATTTAGACGGTTGCGAAAAATAGCCCCTACAACAATCAGCATGTAGGTATCCTGGGTATATCTGGACGTCAACAATCGTTTTAGGGAATTGGTGAGTAAGGCCAACCAAAAAATTGGATACGATGCAAACGACCATGAGGCCTGTAGTAGAGGTATCAACTCGACGGGCCTTGCTACAACGAAGCAAAGTTATAAGCATTCCAAAAAGTAAACCAAAAGTGGATTGGGGGGACTAAATGCGCCCACAAAATTACCATAGTACTTCTAATAATATCACTAAATTATGGCGGAAGTGCATGGGAATCGAACCCACCCGGGACGGTGTTAGCGCCCCACACCGGATTTGAAGTCCGGGAGCCCCACCAGTGAGCTATCCACTTCCGTTATAGGTTTAATATGTATAATGTAAAGTTATTCCTTGTCAACTACGTATATAGACAATCGGGATTAGATCATGGCTAATAGCACATTAGTTGAGAGACCTTTGAAAGAATAACCTATAAGGGAAATCTTGTCTATTGTGCCACCTTTTGGTATATAGTCAAATTGGAAGCTTGTTTTACGATCCGGAGGAACTACCATGCCTATTTATGAATTTTACTGCGGTGATTGCAATACCATATTCAACTTCTTTTCCAGCACCGTAAACACGAGAAAACGGCCCATGTGTCCAAAGTGCAATAAGGGGCCATTGGAGCGCTTCATGTCAAAGTTTGCCATTCTTAAGGGCGCAAAGGAAGAGAATGACATGGGCATGCCGGATATTGATGAATCAAAGTTGGAAACGGCCATGTCTGTGCTTGAACGGGAGGCTGGAAATATTAATGAAGATGACCCTAAACAGGCGGCAAATCTTATGCGCAAGCTGTGTGATATGACAGGCCTTGATATGGGCTCAGGCATGGAAGAGGCATTGAGACGGATGGAGGCTGGCGAGGACCCTGAAAAGATAGAAGAGGAGATGGGTAATATCCTGGAAGGGGATGATCTTTTCAATATAGCCAAAAAAGGCGTAGGGGCGTCTAAGAAAAAACCTCCTGCGCATGATGAAACTCTCTATTCTTTATAAACGGTAGCGTCGAAGACAATACCGACGGAACTGGAGTAATGGAGTGATGGGAAAAAAGAACATCCAACACCCCAATACTCCAATGAATTCGCCAGAAGAGCACTAAATGAGGAACCCGATATGATCAATCGTAACCGTTTAGCCAAGACATTTACTGACCTGGTCCGGATCAACAGTGTTTCCAAGAAAGAAGGGGCCATTGCCAAGGCTCTATGCAAGATGTTGGAATCAATGGGCGCCGAGGTGTTGGTAGACAACGCAGGGGATAAGATCGGAAGTGACACCGGGAACATTATCGCAAAATTCAAAGGGACCGAAAAAGCTGCCCCGCCTCTTTTATTAAACGCCCACATTGACACAGTACAGCCGGGTGAAAATATAAAGGTCCTTTTTTCAGACGATACCTTCCGAAGTGATGGAACAACTATCCTTGCGGCAGATGACAAGAGTGCCGTGGCCATTTTGTTAGAGACACTCACCATCCTCAAAGAACAGAATCTAAAATACGGCCCATTGGAGGTGGTACTTACCGTCTGCGAAGAGATCGGGCTTTTGGGCGCAAAACACCTGGACTATTCGATGATCACGGCCAAACACGGGTACTGCATTGACGCAACCGACGTGGAGGGGATTGTCACCAGAGCCCCCGGAGCAAATCGTCTCCGGTTCGATGTACACGGCAGGGATGCCCACGCAGGCGCTGCCCCTGAAAAAGGAATCAATGCCATACAGATTGCTTCAAGAGCAATCGCCGATATGGACCTGGGACGTATAGATGAGGAAACAACGGCCAACATGGGTATCATCAGGGGAGGTAAGGCTACCAATATTGTACCTGACTTGGTGACGGTAGAAGGTGAGGTCCGAAGCCATGATGTTAATAGGCTGGAAGAAGAGACCAAGAAGATCGTAGCAGCCTTTGAACATGAAGTTGCTGCCTACAATAATAGCAACCCTTCTGGTGACGGACTTCCAAAGGTCGACATATCAGTAGAATCAGATTTTCCGCATATGAATGTATCTGAAGAACACCCTGTAGTCCAACTGGCTCGTGAGGCGGCAGACAGGAAAGGGTATCAGTTAGCTTGTAAAACAAGCGGCGGAGGAAGCGACGCCAACATTTTTGCCGGAAACGGTATTGTGACAGGAGTGCTCGGTACCGGGATGCACGACATGCATACCGTCCGGGAATCTGTCCGGCTCAACGATATGGTACAAAGCGCGGAGCTTATCCTCGAAATTATCCAATTGCACGCGATAAAAAATAAGGATAAAGGTTAAAAATGACCTGCGCATACTTTGACTGTTTTGCTGGAATCAGCGGCGATATGATTTTGGGGGCGCTGATTGACCTTGGGATGCCACTGGACTTCTTGGAGGCAGAGTTAAAGAAACTCCCTCTGGACGGTTTTCGCATTGAGACTGCTGCTGAACAGAGAATGGAGATTTCCGGGCGCAGGGTACGAGTGCTGGCAAATGAAGAAGGAAACCACGCAAGAGACTATAGGAGCATCCGAGCCCTTATCGAAGAAAGCCCGCTATCTGATTCCGTCAAAGGATTGAGCCTTAAGATTTTCAAAAAATTGGCCGAGGCTGAAGCCCGCATACACGGTGTTCCCGTAGAGTCGGTCCACTTTCACGAACTAGGCGGGGTAGATACTATTGTCGATATTATAGGTGCCGCACTCGGAATTGAGTGGCACGGTATAGAAGACATAACCGCTTCCGCAATCCCGACCGGCAAAGGTTTT
>DAOVGD010000039.1 GCA_030672555.1 Desulfobacterales bacterium | reverse complement strand
TTTCACATCCTTTACAGTAACCTCGTTTATTTGACGGATCACATCTCCGGGACGTACACCGACACGTTTCAAGTAAGAACCAGGGCGAAGCTCTGTAATCAAAACGCCATATTTGGCAGGGATTTTAAAACGAAGGCGCTTGCTGAAAGACAATTCAGCCACACTAACACCCAGCATTTCATAGGCCAGTTCTTCGGCTAATTCCTCCGGGAATAATGTTGCACGAATGTTAAATCTCTTTTTTTTGCCGTTCCTCCAGATGGTAATAGGTATTATGGCATCTGCGGTAAAGCCCCTTAAGTGTGTATAAAACCCATCTTTAGAAGATATCCGTTTCTCTCCTATTGTCAGGACTACATCACCGGACTTGAGCCCCTTTTTTTGTGCGGGACTATCTTGTTCCACTTCAGAAATCAATACCCCCCGATTAAAGGGGATTTTGAAATAGTGTTTTAACTGCTCGTCAAGGTCCTGTACAGTCACTCCTATCCATGGTAATTGCACCTCCCCGTATGCGATCAGGTCGTCGATAATCCGTCTTGCCCTGTTGATGGGGATGGCGAACCCTATTCCCTGGGCCTTGGCGTAGATCGCTGTATTGATTCCTATAAGGTCGCCATTTATATTCAACAAGGGGCCGCCGCTGTTGCCCGGATTAATGGAGGCGTCGGTCTGTATAAAATCGCGATATACCCGATCATCGATACGCAGGGAGCGATTCAGCGCGCTAATAACCCCGGTGGTAACCGTATGAGAAAATCCAAAAGGATTCCCGATAGCAATGATGGTCTCGCCGATCATCAAATCATCTGAATTCCCCATTTCAACGGCTGGAAGAGGCGTTTCAGAAATAATTTTCAGGACCGCCAGGTCGGAATCAGGGTCTGCGCCGACCAGTTGTGCCTCAAACACCCTTTTATCCTTTAAAGTTACCTTGATTTTTGAACCCCGAGCAATTACGTGCTCATTAGTAAGGATGTAACCTCTCTTGCCATCAATGACGACGCCGGATCCAAGACTGTCCCGTGTATACCGTTCCCCATAGGGCTCAAAAAAATCTTTAAAAAATGAGTCAAAAAAGGGGTCCATACCGAATGAAGAAAAAGGATTTGTCCGTCTTGCGACCTCATACTCGGAACTGATATTTACGACAGCCGGGCCGATCTTACGTACAGCATGGACCACGGCGGTTTCCCTCGAAAAGGGGGCTGCGTCCGCAAAGGTCCCCCAAAGGGCAATAGATAATAAGAGCAAGCTCTTAAAAAGAAATGTTTGTATGACAGAATAATTCCATGAAAAACGCACGTACAAAATACCTCCGGTTTTTATAATTGACGGCTTCGTAAAAAGTCTTTAGTGAACGACTTTTTATGAAGCCATCATAATTACTATTGAAAAAATATACAATCTCGAATAAATGCAAGGTTACGGGTTAAAAAAGAGGGTAATGAAAAATATAAATAATAATGTTACAATAAATCAGGTAGCAAAATTAACAGGTTTCATGTTAATACGTCCCAACAGAATGGGAATAAAACTCGTAACGCGCAACCCGAAACACGTATGTATCTACCTGGTAAGCCTGTGTTCTCATTTGACAACGCTTTTTTTTATTAACTTACATACTAACTAATTTTATGATTCGTCAAATATTTAACGATATTCTCCCATTAGTGCAGCAGCCAAGCCGGTATCTTGGCTCAGAAACTTACGCGATTCGAAAAGATCCTGAGAAGATAAGTCTCCGGTTTGCTCTGGTCTTTCCTGACCTTTACGACATTGGAATGTCGTATCTGGGGTCAAAGATATTATATCATATATTAAACAGCAAGAAGGAGATCGCAGCAGAACGAGTCTTTGTGCCCGGCGAGGATATGGAGGCGCAAATGCGGGCACAAGGGGTGCCGCTTCTCTCATTAGAGACCAGAACACCACTTGCTGAATTCGACATCATAGGTGTCAGCCTTCTCTACGAGTTAAGTTATACAAGCATATTGACCATCCTCGATCTTGCCGGAATTCCGTTCTATGCAAAGGACAGAAATAGGTCCCACCCGATTGTCATCGCGGGTGGCCCTTGTGCCTTCAACCCCGAACCGGTTGCTGATTTCTTTGACGCAATCGTTGTTGGAGACGGCGAAGAGGTCATATGTGAATTGACCGATGTGTGGATGGAGTGGAAAAAATCAGGACAAGATCGTGAAGCACTATTAAAAAGATGGTCTGAAATAGATGGAGTCTATGTTCCTTCTTTGTTTGAGTCTGAAACAGACGCAAACGGATTTCAGGTTCTCACTCCACTGCATTCAGGGTATGATGTGGTGAAAAAGCGGCTGGTTTCAGATCTGAATCAGGTATCCTTTCCGGATCATCCGGTCATACCTTTTGGAAGCCCTATTCATGACCGGTTGAGTCTTGAGGTGGCACGGGGTTGCACCCGAGGATGCCGTTTTTGCCAGGCTGGAATGATCTACAGACCGGTCAGAGAGCGTTCGCCGGAGAATCTCCTTGACCTGGCCGGCAGAGCGCTTTCTGCAACCGGCTATGAGGATCTCTCCCTCCTTTCCTTAAGTACCGGTGATTATGGTAGCATACTCCCCCTCTTGCAAGGCTTGATGATGCGATGTGAACCGGAAAAGACAGCGGTCTCGCTTCCATCTCTTCGTGTCGAAACCCTGACTCCGGGACTTATGGAGCAAATAAAAAGGGTCCGCAAGACAGGTTTTACCGTTGCCGTTGAAGCTGGAAGTCAGCGCCTGAGAGATGTGATTAATAAGAATAATACGGAACAGGATCTAATAGCTGCTATTGAAAACGCCTTCAAACTGGGATGGCATGTTATCAAACTCTATTTTATGATAGGCCTTCCTACAGAGACTGAAGAAGACATAGAAGAAATTGTGTCCCTTGTTCGAAGACTTCAGAGGATCAAGGATCCTGCGAAGAGGCGAGGCTCTATTAATGTGAGCGTTTCAACCTTTATCCCAAAGTCTCATACCCCATTCCAGTGGTCGCCACAGCTATCTCTGGCCGAAAGTGATGCAAGGCTCCGATGGTTGAGAGAAAAACTTCAAGGGCGCAAGATTAAATTCAAGTGGCACAACCCGAAGATGAGTATCCTGGAAGGACTTTTTGCTCGCGGTGACCGGCGATTGAGCAAATTATTGGTCAACGCATATGGACTTGGATGCCGATTGGATGGCTGGAGCGACCGGCTGCGGTATGATCTTTGGGAAAAGGCAATAGAGCAGTCCAACGTGGACATTGATTTTTATACTACACGTACAAGGTCATTGGACGAGCCTCTTCCATGGGACCATATAGATTCCATGGTTACAAAAGATTATTTAAAAGATGAATGGCACAAGGCCCTTCAGCAGTCATCCACGGCTGATTGTCGCACCGGCGAATGCAATCTGTGCGGGGTCTGTGATCATGCCGACATTAAGCCTGTAACGTTCCATGAAGACGAAATAGATCACCAAGGGATAGAGGAAAAGGGCGGCAAGGCGCAGGATGTGCAGGCTTATAAGAAACTTAGAGTATCCTATTCCAAGCGGGGTGAAGCTAAATATTTTAGCCATTTAGAACTGATGCAGATCTTTAAACGGGCATTTAGGAGGGCACGCATCCCGTTAAAGTATTCAGAAGGTTTTCATCCCATGCCGAAGATCTCTTTTGAAACAGCGCTTCCCGTAGGGATAGAGAGTGTTGAAGAACACTTAGTGGTTACGGTAGATGCAAAAGTTCTCCCGGAGACCCTAATAACGCAACTTGATTGCGAACTCCCGGACGGGATAGCGATCCTCGACTCTATTCCTTATTCCCGCCGCTCAACCGATGAAGCAGGGGGTATTATATCGTATACGGTTCAATTGAAAAAAGGGCGTTTCCCCGAAGCCGCATTAAGGGGCTTTTTAGACCAGGATACATGGCCTATTACAAAGACAAACCGAAAAGGGAAATCAAAAGAGATTGACCTCCGGACCGTAATCAAAAGCTTTAAGCTAACCGCTCCTGATACACTAATAATGACTGTAAATGGTGGGCCGGGCCAGGTCGTAAGACCGCGGGAGGTAATCGCGAGCATTTTTGGGCTCCCTGAAGATGTTTTGAAACGTGCAGATATCGTGAAATATAATAAAATATAGAAGTTAATTTTGGGGACACAGATTTACGCAGATAGCCGCAGATTAAAAAATCTTGAAAATCAGCGTTCATCTGCGTCCGGAATCTTTTTATTAAATGTTATAGGTAAATTATATGTCCAAGGAACTGATCATCAATGACATCCACCACGAAACCCGTGTCGCCCTGCTTGAAAACGGCAATCTTGAAGAGCTGATTGTAGAAAGGCGTGTGGGAGAAAATATTACGGGGCATATTTACAAAGGGAAAGTAATCCGTGTCCTTCCGGGTATGCAGGCGGCCTTTGTGGACGTCGGACAGGATCAGGCTGCTTTTATATATGTTACAGATGTCTACAGCGGTATTGATGAATATGAAAGGCTGATGGCGAAGGCCGCGGATGAAGAAGTAGAAGAGAAGGAAGGGATTGATGACGAAGATTTATTCGCAAAACCATCATTAGGACAAAGTTTCCATATTGAAGAGCTCCTTCAGAAGGGGCAGGATATTCTGGTTCAAGTGTCAAAGGCCCCCATAGGGTCTAAGGGTGCCAGAATCACCTCTCACATTTCGATACCGGGCCGTTTTCTGGTCCTGATGCCCAGGACAAACCATATCGGGATATCGCGACGTATTGAAGATGAGGGTGAACGAAATCGGTTAAAACAGATAATCAGTGAACTGAAGCCTGAACAATACGGATTCATTGCAAGAACATTGAGTGAAGGGGCAAGCAAAGAAAAGTTCGCTTCAGAAATGGATTTTTTAATCACGTTATGGGAAAATATTCAAAAAAGATATGCTAATATGCCTGCTCCCTCTCTCTTACATAAGGAACTTGACGTTACGCTGCGGGCCGTCCGGGATCTCTTCACTCAGGAAGCAGACAGGCTGATTATTGACTCCCGGTCCGGATATGAGTCAATCCTTAAGTTTTTGGATACATTTATGCCGGGGTTAAAAGATTCTGTAGAACTCTACGATAGTGCGGAGCCGATCTTTGACGCTTATAATCTTGAGACAGAGATAGCGCGGGCGCTTAAGAAGAAGGTCTGGCTAAAGTCCGGCGGGTATATTGTGATCGAAAACACCGAGGCATTTGTTGTAGTAGATGTAAATACCGGCCGGTATGTGGGTAAGAGGAATCTGGAAGAGACCGTTTTAAAGACAAACCTTGAGGCGGTAAAAGAGATAGCGTATCAGATCCGGCTTCGAAATATTGGGGGGCTGATCATTATCGATTTTATTGACATGGAAAGGGAGATAAACCGGGAGAAAGTGTTCAATGCTCTCAGAGAGGCCCTTAAAAAAGATCGAACAAAAACAAAAGTCCTTCCCATGACTGAAATGGGGATCATCCAAATGACTCGCAAACGTACACGCGAAAATCTCAACAGGATGCTCTGCGAACCATGTTTTTACTGCGAGGGGGAAGGATGTCTTAAATCAAGGATAACAGTATGCTATGACCTGTATCGAGAGGTCATACGGGAAGCCGGAGAGGTGACGGGCGACAAGATTACCGTAAAGGTGCACCCGGATGTGGCGGATCTCTTGATGGGGGAGGAGCACGACATAGTAGAATCGTTGGAAAAGAACCTGGCGAAAGAGATTGTAGTCCTTGCGGACAGCCGATTTCATGTTGAACAGTATGAAATTAACGGAAAAAATGCTATAGCGTAAGTGGAATTATATAGAAGAGGCAGTTTCAAAACGTTCAATTTTGTCCAAGGTCAAGAAAGGCGAAAATTATAACCGGAGGTCCGCCTCAGGCGGATCGAGGATAGCGCTGACGCTTCACTGCGTGCATAATTTGAGCCTGACGCAGAGATTGGGCAAAAGGGGACGTTTTGAAATTGCCTCAGAAAGGACACTTTGTAATGGATGAGGCGGCACTACGAAAACAACTGAGCGACAAGATAGCGAGTGTGGAATCTATCGACCGTGGGTATTTGGAGGTTTTAGAGTACGCATATCATTCAAAAAGAGAAATTGATATAGAAATAGAACAACCGGAATTTACTTCTGTATGCCCTCTGACAGGGCTCCCTGATTTTGGCCAAATTATCATACGATATACACCGGATGAAAAGATAATCGAATTGAAATCGTTGAAGTATTATTTACTCCAATATCGAAACGTAGGAATCTTTTACGAACATGTAGTAAACAGGATATTGGAAGATCTGGTGGCTATGGTTGAGCCAAAACAAATGGAAATCAAAGGGGTATTCACACCCCGTGGAGGGATAACAACAACCGTTGTCGCGAGATACCCTGGGGGATAGTCAAGTAGTCGAGTCGTCGAATGGTTGAGTAGTCAAGTGGTTAACGACTCGACGACTCGACCACTTGACTATCTCCCAAACGAAGTGAAGCTAAAGGATTTTTTCATGTTTAATAAAAAGACAAGTACCATTATAGGAATTGCTCTCGCCGTATCCTTTTTTACCGTGGGATGCGCCACCTTAAATAAAATCAACCGTGATTTGATGGGCCCGGACCGCATCTTAAAGAAGAAGATAGCCGTACTGCCGTTTAAGGACCTAACCGGATCCAAAGACAATATGCTTGGGTCAACGGCAAAGAATCTATTTAGGGAGACTATAAACGAGCATTGTGAAGATATTATCGTTGAGAATGACGAAAGGGACCGGCATTTGGAAGATATGGCAAAACTCGACTCCGGCGCTACAGACCCTGTGAAACAGAATAGAGTGGCACGCGCGCTGGGATTGAACGCTATTTTGACCGGCACGCTTCTGGATATAACGGTCACTGAGGAAAAGGAAGGTTTTTGGATATTTAAAGATACCGTTCCTGTCGCATTTCTTGAACTTGAGATTGACCTTTATGATGTTGAAACAAACGCAGTCCTGTTAAGCGAATTGGTAAAAACAAGGGTAAGCATATCGGATTTCGACCGGACAAATCCGAGTGATAATCAGAGTCACGATTCGCGTATCGCAAAAAAGTTATTACAGGCGGCTGCATTTCAACTGAGCGAAAAGGTCTGTACAATAATGGAAGAAGAACCCTGGAAGGGATATGTCATATCTCTTGAACATAGCGTGGAGATCTCTGCCGGAACAGACGTCGGCCTGCGCAAGGGTGATGTGTTGGAGGTTTTTTGCTGTGAAAAACCGATTGAAGGAAATGCCGGCAAGCTCTACCTGTTTCCAGAGCGGAAGGCGGGAGAGATCAAGATAGAAAATCTATTTCAGCATACGGCAGTTGCAAAAATTATCTCAGGCGCTGACTTCGGCAAGAGTAATTGTGTAAAGTTGAAATTAGAATAAAAATTGGGCAATTCCTAACTCCCTGAATTCCCCAATTCCGCAATCTTTACTTTATAAATCGTTATAGGGTCTTCTATTCCTTTAATGGATATTGGGTCCATCAGTTCTACCGGAATAGATCCTTTTATTTCTTGATATGTTGACTCACTGATCAATATTTCTTTGTTTCCCGCTAACTTTTCTAACCGGGACGCAATATTGACAGGAGTTCCGATTGCCGTGTACTCCTTTTTCCTCAACGATCCGAAAATACCGGTCACCACTTCTCCTGTACAAATTCCAATTCCCATGTTCAGTTCGATTCCTGTGCCAAAAGCGAGCTTGGCGTTGTGCTCCTGTATAGCCTTTTGCATAGCAATGGCTGCTTCGACAGCGTGGACGGGATCGTCATTGCGTGTCACCGGAGCCCCATAGATTATCATAATACTGTCCCCGATGTGCTTGTCCACTGTTCCGTTATATTTAAAAGCGATCTCCCCGAGAGGGCTAAAGTAGTGTTCATTTAAGTATTGTGCAAGAGTATCCGGAGGGATATTTTGGGAGATGCTTGTAAATCCTCGGATGTCAGTAAACAGAATTGTAGCCTGTTGTTTTTTGGGCTGAAGAGGATTACGGATATTTTTGATTGCTTCATATATCTCAATCGGGACAAATTGTTGCAATCGCTTTTTCAGTGCGATCTCTCTGATCTTTAATCGCAGCTCCATGTTGTCAAAGGGTTTAGTCAAAAAACCATCAATCCCTTCATTTGTGGCCCGGATAGCCGATTCAAGGGTGGCGTAACCGGTCAGCAATATGCGGGTAATTTCGGGATTCATCTTTGCGATCTGACAGAGTGTCTTCATCCCGTCCCTGCCCGGCATCTTGTAATCAGAAATAACAATGTCAATTTCCGGCATATGTTTTGCGAAGAGTTCAATGCCTTCATCTCCATCTTTTGCAAGAAGGATATTGTATTCTTCGTGTCTCAATGCCCTCGTGATGGAACGGCGGATCCCTTCTTCATCATCTATAAAGAGCATGCCATTCATAGTAGTTCTCCTGTTTTTGATGTCCGTGTATCAAAATACCCGCATACGATATCTATCAATTCCTGTCTTGTTGTTGCCTGCACCACCTTTTCCCTAAATCGACTGCAATGCGGAAGAGACTTGACATACTTGGGCAATACACCCCGCAATATGAATGCGGCACGGTATTCACCCCAGTATTCCACGGCATAATCAATATGTTTCAACATCATTTTTTTGCGCATATCGAGTGTTACCGGTGAAGGTGTCTTGCCTTCCAGAAGGTCTAAAGATTGTCTGAACAACCAGGGGTTTCCTATAGCGCCTCTCCCTATCATTATGCCATCGCAGCCTGTCTCTGAGAGCATTTTCAAAACATCGTGTGGAGTCTTTACGTCTCCGTTGCCTATGATAGGAATAGCCGATTTCTCCTTGATACGGCCGATGAGGGACCAATCAGAGATGCCGCCAAACTTTTGAGCGACCGTCCTGGGATGGATGGTTACCGCGTCAACGCCGCATTCCTCCGCTATCTTTGCAAGGGCCAAGGACTCCTCTCCGGAAGGGGCCCAGCCGGTGCGAATCTTTATAGTCAGGGGGATTGAAACAGCCTTTCTTACTTCTACCAAAAGTCGGTGTGAGAGATGTATATCCCGCATGAGCGTTGCTCCCGACCCATTTTTAATGACCTTTTTAGCGGGACACCCAAAGTTGATGTCGATAATATCCGCCCCCATTTCTGTTGCGATAACAGCGGCCTCTGCCATGGTCTTTGGATCTGCGCCAAAGAGTTGAACGGAAAGGGGGCGCTCTGACGGGGTACTTTCAAGGAAGGCTTCGGTCTTTTTACTATGTCGAACAAGACCGGTTGCGCTGATCATCTCAGTGGTGACGAGAGCGCATCCCATCTCTTTGACAATTCGCCGGAAAGGGAGATTGGTAATCCCTGCCATCGGGGCCATAATAAGGGGGTTGTTGAGCAGAAAACTTCCTATCTTCATTATTCGGATTTCTCTTCGGAAATAGAGTAAAGGTATTCTTCCCATTCTATGGGAAGGAGGTATTTCTTCTTTGTGTTGCACTCCTTACAGGCAGGCACCACATTTCCTTTTGTAGACTTTCCCCCTCTTACAATCGGAACAATATGGTCCATGGTAAGTTCGTTCGCGGCAAAATGCCGGTTGCAGTAATAGCAGACTCCCTTGGCACATCGCCTTTTCCACCACTCTGATTGGCGCAGTTCGCGGGCCTTTTGCCGCTCCTGCCTTATATGGGCATCATCACAGAGAATCGTAAAAGGTTCAGGAGATCTTTTATTCCTTTGCATGCCGATACCTTAATAGAATGCAGGGGCTATTTCAAGGCAAAAGGTTGCTTGTTTGCTTCACTTCAGTGACACTTCACTTCAGTGGATGTTGAAAAAAGCCCAATTTTAGCGTATAGTTTAATATCCATTAAGCCGCGCTTCGCTCCGCCCGGCAAGCTCTGGAGTTTACCCCCGTTTAGCCCGCTGTGTCTCATTAAAATGGGAGGTTTCATGAAAGCAAAAATATTTTTCTTATTTGTTCTACTGACCCTGTCGGCATGCGCTACCCTTCCTTCAAGTGTTGAAGATCTAACCCCTCCTGACCAATTAGGCAAGATCGTTGTACTGTCTGCATTAGGCGACAAGCTGAATATAAACTACGTAGGAGCGACAATTTTCGGCAACAGGTATAACACCGCGGACGTTTCTGAATGGGGTATAGATAATTTTATAGTCAAAAAAACAGAAGGGTACTTAAATGAAAACGGCTACATTGTAAAACGAATATCCTATGAAAAAGCGCCGCTTTTAAAAGCATACAGCAGCAAAGAGCCCGTTTACGGTACATATTCCAAATATGTAGGAGATTACCTGGCCAAATTAGCGGAAGACGAGGGGGTTGATACATTTTTAGTAATATACAGTACACATCAAGAAGACTACGTTGGGCATAGCGAGGAACGTCTCCGGGGTTACGGTTTGTATCAACGCTTCTCTATGTTAAGCGCCCCAACTACGGCTCTCTATAGCAATTTACGCTTTGAACTTATTAAACCCAAGCCCTTCAGAAAAGTAACGGTGAAGAAGAGCTTCGATTTCGAATTCGTAGCCCCCGAATATTTTGAAGAGAGCTACAAGGACCAGGTCAATGAAGGGACTTTGTTAACTATTGAAAATAAGGACGCGGCCGTATTAGCGAAAAAACTACGTCACAGTTTAGATGGCGCGATCTCAAAAGGATTAAGCT
>DAOVGD010000015.1 GCA_030672555.1 Desulfobacterales bacterium | reverse complement strand
CCGGTTGAACCATCCGAACAACTTACTCCGGCCCCTGAACCGGAACCTCCCGAAAACAAAGGAGGTTTTTTTAAACGGTTAAGAGGCCGGCTCTCCAAAACACGAACGGCACTTGTAAGCCGGATGGATCGGCTCTTTCTCGGCAAAAAAGAGATTGACGACGAATTGCTGGAAGAACTGGAAGAGATCCTTATCACATCCGACATAGGTGTCCAGACTACCATGGAGTTAATTGAAAGTGTGCAGGAAAAGGTAGCACGAAAGCTTCTCAACAACCCGGAGCAACTTAAAGAGACTCTTGTGGAAGAGATTATGGGTTTTCTTCAGTCCCCCCCGGCTCCTCCCAGGATAGCGCACCAAAAACCGTATGTCATTATAGTCGTGGGGGTGAACGGAGTCGGTAAAACCACCACCATCGGAAAAATCGCAGCCAGGTATAAGAAAGAAGGAAAGGACGTCCTGCTTATTGCAGGCGACACCTTCCGCGCCGCTGCTATTGAGCAGCTCGAAATATGGGGTGAACGGGTCGGAGCGGATGTAATCCGACAAAAGCAGGGTTCAGACCCATCTGCTGTGGTCTTTGACGGAATTGAGGCTGCCCAGGCGAGAAATATTGACGTAGTGATCATTGATACTGCAGGGAGATTGCATACAAAGGTAAACCTGATGAAAGAATTACAAAAGGTCCATAGAGTGATCAGTCGAAAATGCCCTGATGCACCCCATGAAGTCCTTTTGGTGCTCGATGCCACCACCGGCCAAAATGCTATCTCACAGGCTCAGGTATTTCACGAAGCGATTAATATTACAGGGATTGCTTTGACAAAGCTCGACGGCACTGCCAAGGGGGGGATTGCGGTAGGGATTTGTAACGAACTAAAGATCCCTCTTCAGTATATCGGCATCGGAGAACAGATAGAAGACCTTCAGGACTTTGACGCAAAAGAGTTCGTTGACGCGCTGTTTTCTTGATCCAGTTCAAATATCATATCCCCTCTATTGCCTTGCTTTATCATAATCATTTTGAATCACCGGTTCCTTGCCGTCCAGTGGGTGATTCGGGTTGCACCGGAATCGGTTAATTTTTGGGCCGGGGTATTTATTTTGTCTCCACCTACAATAAGAACTGACATGATTTCCTCCTTTCATTGATTTCCACTCGTCTGGAAACGCCTTTCACTTCGTTGAGGATTGGAAAATATATTGTGAACGTTGTCCCTTTTCCTTCTTCACTCCCCACATCGATCCATCCCATATGTTTCTCCACTATGGAATAAACGATAGCCAAACCAAAGCCGGCATGGTCTTTGCCCTTCTTTGTAGAAAAAAACGGATCAAAAATACGGGAAAGTATGTTCTTCGGAATTCCCGGCCCTGTATCTGAAATGGTGAGGGTAGCAAATTGACCCGTTCTGGCGTTGGCATGGGCATGGCAGTCAACCTCTCTCACGATCTTCTTTGCGGTCATCACCTTGATAATACCTCCGTCCGGCATGGCATCTTTTGCATTGTTTGTCAGATTTGCTATCAGCCGGGATACTTGTGTGGGATCACCCCATATAAAGGGCAATCTTTTGTCAACAGTGATTTCGCATCTAATGTTCTCTGCCGGCATCACTTTTAAAGAATCAATCGTGCCTTCTACCTCTCTATTTAAATCTATGTGCCGCTTTTGTATGTTATTGCTTTTGGCCAGAGTTAGCATATTGTTCACCAGATTCGATGCTTCCTCACACACATCGAGTATTTGCTGTGAATGCCTGATAATTTTCTTATCGCTGGTAAGATTCTTGATTTTGCCTGCCCTGGCCGAAATGACCATTACAAAATTTCTGAAGTCATGAGCTATGCCTCCAGCCATAAGCTCGACAGATTCCATCTTTTGGGCATGGATATATTCAGTGAATATATGTTCAACGGAATTCATGGCTACATTAATAGCACCCATGGACTTATTCATGTGATCAGACAGACTTTCCAGGGTCTTCTTAGTCTTTATTATTTCTGATATGACAGGTTTCATTTAACGTCCTCCATCATTGGTTCAATAGGGATTCGAAGGGTCGTAAGATATCCCTTACCACCTAATCACTTTCTGCCAGTAGTTGGATAAACCTTTTGCGCAACACCTCCAATCTCTTTGATTTAAACGCCTTTTTGGTATCTTCCAAGACTCCTATAGCCTCGGTTAAGACATCTCTCAACCTCTTCTTATGCGGACAATCTGAGAAGATACAGTCAGGACATATCTCAACCTTTTTTATCTTCTTCTCTATGACAGCGGTCAGGATGTGCCGCTGCATATCAATCCGATCGTGCAGATCTTCAGTGCTCTTATCGATAATCTTGATCAAATCAGTCTTTTTACCGGCTTCCATGTACACCTCCAGCGTTCTATTCTACCCAGACCTTCTTGGGTATCCTTATCGTGCTGTTGCCCAAAACAAAATTTTTGTCGAATACGGTGCTCTTGCCTGAATCGGAATTCCCGGCCAGGACAATCGTTATTTCTTTTGTCATCCTGAAAATCTGCTTAGATACTTAAAATCATATTAGAGATACCTAACTTAACGCTCAAAAAAAATCCCTCCTTAGAGGGCGTTGTCTCTCTTTTTTTATTTTTCTAAAGTGGCACTAAATTCCTTTATAAACTCCGCCATATGCCTTAGACACTCCTCTTTATTCTTGCGGCCCTCCCTGCAATATTTGTTGAAATATTCCAGCCATCCTGCCCCCCCTCTGGGACAGACTTCAACGAATTCCATAAATTCCACAAACCTCTCTAAGGTGGCAGGGCTTATGGCATGTTCCATTTTGCAGGCATCCTCATCAGCCTGTTTCTCATCTACGTGCAATATGTCAGTTAAAAAGGTACGCAGGATTCTGTGATATCGGTCAACCTCTCTGGCAATCTTTAACCCTTTGTCGGTCAATTCCACATATTCATATTTTTCATGATTAACAAGGCCCCTTCGAACAAGGGTGCTTATCATGCTTGTTACAGTAGGAAGCTTGACTTGCATACGTTTGGCAATATCCTTCACCCGGACAACCTTTAATTCCTCTCCCAGAACAAAGAGGGCTTCCAGGTAATCTTCCATTGTAGGGGTTAATAATTGTTCTGCCATGATACCCAATAAAGAGATTAAAGATTAGTGTCGATAAAATAAGTTAAGTATATCTAAAATACTAAAAAAATCTTTTTTGTCAAGCCTTTTGTCATGCCGCAAAAAAGGCTTGACAGAGATTCTTCTTTGGGTTAATAGAGAGCTCTATTTAAATTAGAAAGATCAATCTTTATAGGCAATATCTTATGAATACTCACTTTTTTGTGTAAGAACAAGGAGAGTTCATGAAACAAATGGCCGTCGTTCATGAGTTATACAGCGACAAAGAGGATCAGCAGACTGGTCCGGCAGTAACACCCTGTATGCCGCTGGCTATGGCCTGTGCCGGGGAAAGAGTGCGCATTGTTTCTCTGGCAGGCGGCAGGGGGATGCGCCAGCACTTGAGCAGCATGGGGTTGAACGTGGGATCAGAAATTGAGGTCATCAGGAGGGGACACCCGGGGCCTTTTTTAGTAGCATCCGGCGATACCCGTTTGGCTATCGGCGCAGGCATGGCTCATAAGATCATGGTCTCTCCGGTGTAGCCGAAAGGAAAATGGAAATGACTTTGGACGAAATGAAGCCGGGCAATGAGTGCCGCGTTGCGAAGGTAAGTATGGATGGAGTTGCCGGACAGCGGTTGCTCGATATGGGGTTCATACCCGGAACCGTCATAAGTGTAATACGTAATGCACCCCTGATGGATCCGATTGATATCAAGGTGAAAGGATACATGCTGGCTTTGCGTCGCTCCGAAGCTAAAGGCGTGGAGATAACCCCGTTATGAGCAGATCATCGGATGAAATATTAGTCGCCCTGGCAGGCCAACCCAACGCAGGGAAATCGACTCTTTTCAATGCCCTTACAGGGGCACGTCAACATGTGGCTAATTATCCGGGTATAACGGTCGAAAAAAAGACGGGCAACTACCGTTTCGACGGGCAAAAAATAGAGGTCGTTGATCTCCCCGGCACTTACAGCCTTACCTCCTACACCCAAGAAGAGCGTGTTTCAAGGGATTTTCTCCTTCATGAAAAGCCTGCAGTTGTTGTTGACGTTGTGGATGCCTCCAATCTGGAGCGGAATCTCTATTTAGTGTTTCAGTTAAGTGAGATGGGCATTCCCATGGCCCTTGCCCTTAACATGATGGATGTGGCACGGCAACGAGGGTTAAGAATCAACATAGAGCAACTAAGCCACGAAGTGGGTATGCCCGTGGTTCCCACCATTGGAAACAAAGGAGTGGGGATAAAAGATCTCCAGAAAGCTATAGACCAGATCTCAAAAGATGGGAGCGCTCCTCAGACCTCATTGCGTCTCGACTATGGAAAGGCCATTGAACCTGTATTGGGCCGGCTGGAAAAAAGCCTTTCAGAAGATGTGATCCTGGCCGCGCGTTATCCCCTGCGATGGCTTGCTCTGAAACTGATGGAAAACGACAGCGAGGCACACAGGCTGGTTAGTGAACATGCCACAAATAAAGAAGATATCCTGAGCAATGTTGCCAGGGAGCGGGAACTCTTTCAGACTGAGCACGAGCAGACCGCCGAGCAGGCCATCGCAATCAGGCGTTACCAGATTGCAGGAGGGATTGTAGAACGCTGTGTCAAACGGGAAAAAAAGGAACGCAGGACCCTGACCGACCGGATTGATCAGGTTGTTTGTGACAGGGTCGCAGGTCCTATCTTCCTTGGGGGAGTTCTCTTTTTGATGTACTACCTCACCATGAAGATCGGAGGGGAGCATGTTGCTCCCTGGGCCTGGAAGTATTGGAGCATGTTGAGGGATGTGATTGCAGGTCTCCTTCCTGCAGAGGGACTTATTCGGTCCCTCCTTTTGAACGGCATTGTTGACGGCGTTTTCGCCATAATGAACTACCTGCCGATCTTCCTCATACTCTTTTTGTTGATAGCGATCCTCGAAGACAGCGGCTACATGGCCAGGGTGGCCTTTATCATGGATCGCGTTTTAAGGGCCTTTGGTCTGCACGGGCAATCTACCCTGCCGATGATCCTTGGAGGGGTTGTGGTGGGTGGATGCGCCATACCGGGTGTTATGGCCACCCGTGCTATGAAGGACCAGAAGGCCCGAATGACAACCATCATGATTGTCCCCTTGATGAACTGCATGGCCAAGGTGCCGCTCTATGTGCTTTTGGTCAGTATCTTTTTTAAAGAACATCAGGCGGTTATCCTCTGGTTCATGTCCTTGATCACACTGGCTGTCGCCCTTATCGTAGCCAGCGTATTGAGTCTCACCGTACTCAAGCGGGAGGAAAGTGAGCCTTTTATCCTTGAGATGCCCCCCTATCACTTACCGACCATCACTGGTGTGCTCCGGAGGGCCATTGAACGTACCTGGCTTTTTGTAAAGAAGGTGATCACCATTATTGTTGCCGTGGCCATCGTGGTCTGGGTCTTTATAACCTTTCCGGGGCTCAGCAAAGATAGAGCTGCATACTGTGATGACCAGGTGAATAAGGCCACAGAAACGTTTATGAAAAAGATAGGTGAAAACAACCCCTATGCCGAACTCCTGGCCGGACCCGGATTAAAGGAATTTGGACGTTATTGGGATCATTACAAAAAGAAAAAGATGGGCGCCAAAGGCAAAGAAGCTAAAGAAGCGCTTAAAGAGAAATTTAGCAGAGAAAACCCTGAATTTTTCAAGATTGTAAATAAAGGGAAAGGCCTTGATGGGGAAAAAGATCAATATGCCAAGGCGGCCTATGCCGCATACAAGAAACTCGACAAAAAATTGAAAAGACTCGACACCGCCCGGCGCAAAGAAGTGGTGCATGTAAGTTTTGCCGGCAGCTTTGGTCGTTTCCTTGAGCCGGTCAGCAAACTTGCCGGGTTCGACTGGAAAGTAAACATCGCCCTGGCAAGCTCATTTGCGGCCAAGGAGAACTTGGTCGCCACCCTCGGCACTATTTACAGCATCGGAGAGGAGGCCGGCGGTACTCTTGCCGACACCATGGCAAGGGATACAGCCGAGACCTGGACTCCCCTGCATGCCTTAGCCCTGATGTTGTTCGTGGCTCTCTTTCCTCCCTGCATTGCGACACTGATCATGGTCAGGGTCGAAACAGGAAGCACAAAGTGGATGCTCTTTGCGGCCATTTACCCAATAATCCTCGGATTTATCATAGCTATAATGGTTTTCCAGGGCGGGCAGATCCTTGGCCTTACGGCACTGCAGGTTATGGGTTTCTTGTCACTATTCGTATTTGCGATTTTGGCCGCTACCTACCTCGCAGGGGAAAGGTCTGCGATGAAGAAGCACAGAACAGTTGAAATTTAGGGATTCAGGAATTTAGGGATTCAGGGATTGAGGATGCCGCTTCGCTTAATTGCGAATTTAGGAATTCCGAATTAAAGGAATTTTATATGATTCTAATTTCCCAATTCCTAAGTTCCTGAATCCCTCAATTCCTGAATTATTTGATCCAAAGGGAGGTGTAACTATGAGAAAAAGTGTACTGTTGTCAATATGCCTGCTATTGGCTGTCTTTTTTGCCTCACAGGCCCTTGCACACACCCCGCTGTGCTCGTGCTCGGATGAAGGGGACGGAACCATTCTTTGCGAGGGTGGATTCTCTGATGGGGGCTCGGGCGAGGGTGTGAAGATGCAGGTATTGGATGCCGACGGAAAGGTGATCATAGAAGGGAAGATGAACGAAGACAGCGAGTTCATATTCAAGAAGCCTGAAGGTGAATACACGGCCATCTTTGACGCGGGTCCCGGCCACGCTGTAAAGGTACCAAGCTCGGAAATTACGGAATAGGGATTTATGGATTGATGATTGACGATTGACGATTGACGAATTGAAGAATGGCAAATGACAAATGACAAATGACAAATGACAAATGACAAAAACAATGGAGGATGAATTATGAAGAGATTGGTATTTTTATTGTCCCTGGTTGTGGCTTTTGCCCTGAGCGTCCCGGCCTATGCCCATTTTCAGATGATTTATAGTCCGGACAGTGTCCCGAAATCAAAGAAACTCACTCTTAAGCTTGTCTTTACACATCCCTTTGAGGCGGGTCACACCATGGATATCGGGAAGGATGAAAAGGGCAAGATCCACCCGCCCGTAGCCTTTGGTGAAATGCACAAAGGAAAGAAAAAGGACCTGCTTGATACCCTCAAGCCTATAAGTTTTACGAGTCTGACCAATAAGGGCAAGGCTTATGAAGCCAAAGTAAAACTGAAGGGGATGGGTGATCATATCTTCTATTTTGTGCCCGCTCCTTATTACGAGGGCTCAGAAGACCTTTATATCCAGCATTGCACAAAGGTTATATTCAATGTAGCCTGCGCCCCAACCGATTGGGATGCTCCGGTTGGTGACCCCCTGCCGGTTGAAATTATTCCTCTCGACAAGCCTTATGCCCTGTGGACCGGAAATGTCTTCCGCGGCGTCGTCACCTGCAAAGGCGAGCCGGTTCCTGACGCTGAGATCGAAGTGGAGTACTTGAACCATGATGTTGAAGGAAATGCCTTTGTCAAGGAGGCCAAGGTAGAGGCACCCCATGATGCCTTTGTCACCCAGACCATCAAGGCTGACAAAAACGGAGTGTTTGCCTTTGGCATCCCTAAGGCCGGCTGGTGGGGCTTTGCAGCCCTTGGCGCTGGCGGAGACCTGAAGCACAATGGCAA
>DAOVGD010000104.1 GCA_030672555.1 Desulfobacterales bacterium | reverse complement strand
ATTATGTCCGTAACGAAAAAGAGTGAGAACGAGACAAAATTTTCGCAAATTTGAGGAGAATAGCAGGCCTATTTGACGAAAACTTGCGGGAATTTGGGCCGTTTCTCACGCTTTTGCAGTAGGATCAGAATTCTCGGACAGCCTCATAGATACTTCCTTCGCAAATATTTAAAAATGAGGGGGAGCGTAGTTGACTTTGTTGACTTATTCATGGCAGATCCTTGCGCTCCATTTGATTTTGAAAAGGTTATATGTTAGATATCACATAATTCTAATTAGTTCCTAAAAGAACACATCATGAAATCTATACGCGCAGGGATCATACAATTTGATGTCAAATTGGGAGATGTTGACTCCAATCTAAAAAAGGCCAAACAGCGTATTCGCAGGCTTGCGGGCCAAGGAGTTCGAATGATAGTCCTTCCTGAGATGTGGTCCACAGGTTTTGCGAATCAAGAGCTTGGCCGGCTGTCAGAGACCACCCCGGGTATTCTGGACGAGATATCCCGGCTCGCAAAAGAAACCAACACAATTATCATTGGCTCACTCCCTGAAAAGGTCGAGGGAAAGATTTTTAATACCGCATACCTGGTCGATGAAAAAGGCGGAATCTCTGGAACCTATCAAAAGATTCACCTGTTCTCACTTACCGGAGAAGACCAATGGTTTCATGGAGGCCAAAGGGGAGTTGTCTGCCCGACATCTGTCGGCCCGGTGGGACTGCTCATCTGTTACGACCTCAGGTTTCCGGAACTTTGCCGCTCGCTCACACTTAAAGGAGCGAAAATCATAGTCGTCATGGCCCAGTGGCCTGATTCAAGAGCGGCTCATTGGAAGACCCTTCTTGCGGCAAGGGCTATCGAAAACCAGGTATTTGTCTTAGCAGCCAACAGATGCGGCAAGGACCATGACCTCAGTTATGCAGGACATTCCAGGATCATCTCGCCCTACGGAGAAGTCCTTGCAAGAGCCGGCAAAAAGGGCGCATCTATCACCGCGGCCCTAAATTTCAGCCTATTGGACCAATTCAGGGAAACTATCCCGTGTTTAAAAGAAAGGGTGCCGGAGGCATATGGTTAATAAGATAAAAAAACGCGATGAATTGGCAAGAGATGTTAGAGGATTGAGGGAGCAGGGGTTGAAAGTGGTCTTTACCAACGGCTGCTTTGATCTTCTTCACGTGGGGCACGTCCGGTATCTTACCGAGGCCAGGGCAAAAGGAGACATTCTGGTGGTCGGTCTGAATTCCGACCGTTCTGTCCTTGAGATCAAGGGCTCCAATCGGCCGATCGTGCCTGAAGACCAGCGGGCGGAAGTGCTGGCATCACTTAGCTGTGTTGACTTTATAACGATCTTTGACGAGCCGGATCCTCTTGCGCTCATCAAGACTCTTCTCCCTGACATTCTGGTCAAGGGAGCGGACTGGGCCGAAGATGAGATCATAGGAAAAGAAATAGTTGAAGAGGTGATCCGTATTCCTCTTATTAGGGGGGCATCTACCAGCGGGATAATTGAGAGGATTGTGGAGATCTATTGCGATTAACAGAAGTGAGGCATTTGTCATTGGTCATCTGTCATTGGTCATCTGTCATTAAAAACCGTATCAATTTTTACAGTTGGATACCATATAATCAATCGGATCTACTCTCTACCAAAGCGGGGAATAACGTCCCTCGTTTTTGCATGAGGATTTTACAGAGCTTACTAGTTCGAAATTATGAGTTTTCAAATTTCTGATCTACAATATATTATTTAGAAAATTCCGTCGCAGTGCAATCTTAAATGACAAATGACAAATGACAGATGACAAATGACAAATCACTATTTTCTCAGAAGATAAAGAATCAAGCTCAGTATAACACTAATAATGATACTGGTAGTAATGGGAAAATAGAACTTAAAATTTTTCTTTTCGATGATGATATCCCCGGGGAGCCGCCCCAACCAGGGGATCTTCGGCCCGAGGATCAAAAGGATACCGACACCGACTATGACGATACCGGCAAATATTAAAATTTTTCCAATGTTAGGGTTCATGGGTGTCCTAAATTAGGGCCCTTTTCTTCTATTGTCAAGTAAGAATATATAAGGTTTTCTTTGACTTGCAATCGTAATAAAAATACCGTATTTTATCAATTTCCGCATCTTGCGGCCTTTTCCGGCGTGGCGCATGGTGTATTTGCCAGGCACGGCGGCTACAGCGCTGGAAAGTTCAAGGGATTGAATCTAAGTTATGATGTGGGAGACCTTAAAGAGAATGTACAAAAGAACCGCGCCCTGGTTAACGATGTTATGAACATTCCCGGTATGCTCTCCGTGCGGCAGGTTCACGGAAATACGGTAAGAGTCTTTTCACAACAAGACGAGCCGGACCTAAAGGAACATGAAGCTGACGCCATGATCACTGATGCGCCCGGTTATCTTCTTCTTGTAAAGGGTGCCGACTGTCAGCTAATACTTGTCTTTGATCCGATCAAAAACGTGGCGGCAAATATTCATTCAGGATGGCGCGGAAGCGTTCAGAACATCGTTGGTAAGACCATCTCGGTCATGAAGGAGGTCTACGGCTGCCGTCCCGAAGACTTAATGTGCGGAATAGGTCCTTCCTTGGGGCCGTGTTGCGCGGAGTTTGTAAATCACTCTGAGGAATTTCCGCCTTCATTTAAAAAATACGAGGTATCTTCCAACCATTTTGACTTCTGGACGATCAGCCGGAAACAACTGGAACTTTCCGGAGTCTGTCCGGACAATATTGCTGTAAGCGGCATCTGTACCAGATGCAATACTGATCAGTTCTTTTCATATCGCAGAGAAAAGATCACGGGTCGTTTTGGAGCAGTCATAGGAATACGGTCATGACTAACGCTATCAAAGAATTCATCGAAAACCTTTCGAGTGAAAAGGGATATTCTCCCAATACGTGTCGGGGATATAAGAACGACCTGATCGAATTTTGCAATTATCTGACCGAGTCAAATCTCCCCCTTGACCCTCAAAAGATCGACGGTCTTGTCATTCGATCGTATCTCGGTTTTCTCCACAAGAAAGACAAAAAAACCAGCATAGCTCGCAAGTTATCGGCCCTACGATCCTTCTTCCGGTTTATGTTAAGAACCGGAACGCTTAAGGAGAATCCCGCAGAAGGGGTTCTGACGCCCAAACGAAATAAGACTATTCCCAATTACTTGTCAGTCGATGATATGTTTCGCCTCTTAGACATACCGCAGAAAGATACGATCCTGGGAAAGAGAAACCAGGCCATTTTAGAGTCCCTCTATTCTACAGGCGTCAGGATTGCAGAGCTTGCCGGGCTCAATATCTCCAACGTCGATTTTCACTCAGGAATCATACGGGTCCTGGGGAAGGGAAACAAGGAACGGCTGGTCCCCATAGGGGAAAAGGCCCTTTCCGCTATAAAGCGGTACCTGGCCGAACGAACCAAAAAGGAGGGAAAACCTTCTCTTGAGAGTCCCTTGTTCATAAACAACAAGGGAGGACGCCTCACTACACGATCCATGGCCCGTGTACTGGAAAATACTTTAAAACAGTCAGGGCTGATGCACCATATCAGTCCACACGGTATTCGACACACATTTGCCACCCACATGCTCGATGCCGGAGCAGACTTAAGGGTCCTTCAGGAACTCCTCGGACATGCAACATTGTCCACTACACAGCAATATACCCATGTAAGTATCGATAGGTTAATGGAAATATACGACAAGGCACATCCAAGAAGTGGAGGGAAATAAATGACAGCAGACAACAATATGAACTTCAGAGGAACCACCATTTTGGCGATTAGACACAACAACAACGTAGCAGTAGCCGGAGACGGCCAGGTGACACTGCACAACACAGTCATGAAGCAAAAGGCCGTAAAGGTGCGGAAGATCTTTAACGGAAAGATCATAGGAGGGTTTGCCGGAGCGACCGCGGACGCATTGAATCTGTTTGAAAGATTTGAAAAGAAACTGGAACAGTTCAGTGGCAATATAACACGCGCCGCAGTGGAGCTGGCAAAGGACTGGCGGACAGACAAGTATCTGAGGCGGCTTGAGGCTATCCTGATAGCGGTGGATAAAGACCACCTGTTCTTGATCTCGGGAAACGGTGATGTCATTGAACCGGATGAAGGAGTGTTGGCAATAGGCTCCGGCGGGAGCTTTGCCCAGGCAGCAGCATTGGCCCTGATTGAGCATACCGACCTGGATGCCCGGACTATTGCAGAGACCGCAATGAAGATCGCGGCACGAATTTGTATCTACACAAATGAGACGATAACTGTCGAGGAACTTTGAGTGTTCCAACCAACCTCAGTCGCGCGTTCCCAAGACTTCTCTCATGGCTTTAAGCAGGTCGGCTAACTCATAGGGTTTCTGCAGAAAGACGTATCCCCTTTCTTGTATTAAAGACCTTTGCGCTTTACGACCCGTGTAGCCACTGGCCAGGATAATTCGAAGGTCGGGTTTGAGAGCCAGAAGTTGATCAACTAATTTGGGACCGTTTGTATCGGGGAGGACCACATCGCTCAGAACGAGGTGGAATCTACCGTCTTCTTTCTCAAAGATAGTAAGCGCCTCCGTTCCACTGGAAGCAGGAAAAGGGATATAGCCGTTTTCACGAAGCGCTCTCGTGACAAAATTGCGAACTCTTCTTTCATCTTCCACGAGGAGGATGCGTTCGCCGTTCCCCTGAACATCCCGAAGTGATATCGAATCGCGCGTTTCGTCTTCCCGCTCTATGGAAGAAACCGGCAGGTAGATGCTGAACGTAGCGCCCTTCCCTGGACTACTTGAAACGTAAGTAAACCCTTTGTGTTGCCTGATGATACAGTAGACGGTAGAAAGCCCAAGCCCTGTTCCCTCCCCGGGTCCCTTGGTAGTATAAAAGGGTTCAAAGATCCGGTCCAGCTTCGCTTCTTCAATACCAATCCCGGTATCTGAAATCGATAAGCAGACAAATGTGCCGGGCCGCGCACCCGGGACAAGTTTGCAGTGAGTATGGTCCAGGGTTACATTTTCGGTCGTGATCGTAAGAGTTCCTCCCTCAGGCATCGCGTCGTGGGCATTAACAACAAGGTTCATAATAACCTGGCGGATCTGGCCCGGATCGCCCTTTACGAGGCTGAGCCGATCTGCCAACTTAGTGACAATTTTTATGTCCTCGCCGATAAGCCGTCGCAGCATCTTCTCCTTGCCGACTATCACGGCATTCAAGTCAACGGGTCTTATCTGAGACTTCTGTTCGCGGCTGAATTCAAGGAGATGGTCGGTAAGCGCCGCGGCTTCCCTCCCTGCGCTCAAGATCTCTTCAATGTCCTCACGAAGCGGATCGCCGTCGCCAAGGCTCCGCAGGACAAGGATGCTATAGCCATTTATCGTCTGAAGGAGGTTGTTGAAGTCGTGGGCTATCCCTCCAGCCAATCTCCCAACAGCCTCCATCTTCTGGGCCTGAAAGAACTGGGCTTCCAGTTTCTTGCGTTCCGTGACGTCGCGTAAAATCTTCACCACTGTCTTTGGTCGGCCGTTCTCATACCATGCAGCCACGCTGGCAGTAGACCAGAAGGCCCTTTTATGACCATCGGATGGTATGGCTTCCGTTTCAAATTCATGGGTTCTTCCATCGTTAAAGCACTTTTTAACGATACATGGTTCGCAAAGCGTATCGCGCCCTTGATAAGCGCTATAGCACTTCTTGCCAACCAGATCTGATCCGAACAGACCCCTTGCAACATCGTTGGTCCATACAATAGTATGTTGCTCGTCCATCATGAACATGCAATCGGTTATAGAATCGATAATCCCTGCAAGTTTTTGCTCACTCTCCCGCAGCGCCTCCTCCGTGCGCCTATGCTTAACAACTTCCTTCTCTAACTGCTTAACTGTTTGTTCCAACTCTTCATAGGTCGCTTTTGTGTCCATTGGAACATTCTCCAATTACCCCAAGAAAAACACAAAAGGCCCATCCGACTGGTATCTCTGATAACACGGGATTAAGCCTTTAACAGTTTTATAAGAGTTCACTCCCTGGGTCTGTTATGTCTCGACTTGTTTCGTTTTCACCTGGAAAGTCACGTCCCTCCGGCAAAGCCGGGGGATTACCCATGATTATTAGTTCTCCTATATCAAATATCCTGGGACATTATTCCGGGTAGCGCGTCCCCGCAGGCTGCAAGAGAAAAACGATCTTCTTCTACTTCAAAGACACACTTTACCACTGGAAGATCGGTTTCGTCAAAAAACCCCACCCCGGTTTCAGGAAGGCCGAGCCTGAAGGTATCTTCATGGGATACTATCCCGGCCATAATTCGGCCGGCAATGGTGTTCAAGAGTTCCG
>DAOVGD010000099.1 GCA_030672555.1 Desulfobacterales bacterium | reverse complement strand
GAAGGAAGAGAAAGGTAGAACAAGTCACTTCAGCAGACAGCCAGGGCGCGGCGGCTTTGGGTGTTCGAAAGTCCGCTAACTGCAGGGTTTGTCATGTTATCTAAAGAATAAATCCTTAGAACAATTGCAGAGAACCGGTTTTCAGTTCAAATTCCCACAGATCAGGGAGGCCTTACAGGGTCTACTCTAAAAAATGGTTCCTCTAATATATGTATGTGCTGTCACCTAAAAACGATTGACTTGTGAAAAAGTACGGTTGTATAATGTTATTTATAAAGACGTGCAAGTCCTCTTCTTAAACTTAGCCTCAAACGATTTCTCGAAGAAAGCACCCTGCGGGATTCTGATGACCGGATTTCCAGTGCTCTAATCTCACCAAAAAACTTAAAGCAGCAAACAACACATCTTGAGATAAGTAGTTCCGGCATATCGTTAACGATCATTTCCAGCGCACTAAAGATTCTCTCTATAATTCTATAATTTCGTCGCCCTCCGCGTCGCATAAGATTTGGTGAAATGAAAGGGGGAATAAGTATTAACAAACGATCTATAGTCTTAACAACGCCAGAAACGACAGGGCCGCGCCCGATGCAGAGCCTCATCCGGAATATGTTGGTCAAAAACAGTAAATTTTTGCACGGGTGGGGCATTCCTTCGGACAATTTCCGCCACAAGGTAGAACGACTGTTGTCCTTTGCCGATGTTGAAATCGGCGGAGACCGTCCCTGGGATATTCAGGTCCATAACGAGGACTCTTATGCAAGGGTGCTGGCAGAGGGGTCGCTGGGTTTGGGCGAGTCCTACATGGATGGCTGGTGGGACTGCCACAGACTTGACGAATTGTTTCATAGGATTTTATGGGCTGAATTAGATACCAGAGTCAAGCCATGGGCAGAGTTTTCCGGGGTTCTTAAGGCTAAACTGTTCAACCCCCAGAAGCTGTCTCGTGCCTTTCAAATCGGGCAGCGCCACTATGATATCGGCAACGACCTGTATCGGTGCATGCTCGATAAGCGGCTAATCTACAGTTGCGGCTACTGGAAAAATGCATCCACCCTGGACGAAGCGGAGGAGGCCAAGCTGGACCTGGTCTGCCGGAAACTGGACCTGCAACCGGGAATGAGGGTTCTGGACATCGGCTGCGGCTGGGGCGGGACCGCCAAATTTGCCGCTGAGCGGTATAAGGTCGAAGTAGTTGGCGTCACCGTTTCTAAAGAACAGGTGAGGTTCGGGCAGGAACTTTGCAGAGGGCTTCCGGTTGAGATCTGCTTGCAGGACTACCGTAACCTAAGAGGGGCCTTCGACCGCATTCTTTCCCTGGGCATGTTCGAACACGTCGGCTACAAAAATTACCTTGCTTTTTTTGGTATGGTCAACCGCTATTTGAAGAATGGTGGACTCTTCCTGCTGCATACCATCGGCGCAAACCGCTCCGTTACCAGGACCGACCCATGGATCGAGCGTTACATCTTTCCGAATTCCATGCTGCCGTCTGCACGGCAGATATGCGCCGCTATCGAAGGGATGTTCGTTCTTGAAGACTGGCATAATTTTGGTACCGATTACGATAAGACCCTGATGCACTGGTTTAGTAATTTCCATGACAATTGGGATGCCCTGAAAGAAAATTACGACGGGCGATTCTACAGGATGTGGAAATATTATCTCCTTTCCTGCGCCGGGGCCTTCCGTGCAAGGGAAAACCAGTTATGGCAGATAGTCCTCTCTCCCAAAGGCATCCCAGGTGGGTACAGAGCCCCTCGGTGAACCATTTTGACGACTTCGTAAAAGTCGGTCGAACCTGCGAAACAAGAATCAAAATCCAGCATAATATACGATAAGGAATAATAAGAAAAATATAAAGCCGGCGGCTTCAGCTATGACGACAAGGAGGACTATCCTCCTGCCTGAGGGGCTCATCTTGAGCCAGACCCTGTCCATAAAGAACTTCCAGAGCTTACTCCATGTGGTGTTCTTATTCTGCAGTGCGAGGTACCAGGCCACGCTCTTAAGCCAGGCATTAAGCTCTCCGCCCTCTGTTTGCGATAGTTCATTTTCTACAATTTCCTCTTGTCGCAGGAGAGATGTATCTCCTTTATCGCTGAGACATACTTTAATATGTCTCGGATGCTCGGCATTCAAGCAAACGGCCAAGACCTTGCCGTCTATAAATTCCTCAACAATACCGTCATAGTCGACCACTTCTTCGGTGCGATCATATCTCACCTTAAGCGAGAACCGGCTACCCTTCTTTATATGCTGAGTGCCTTCTATGGATAAGACCGCCCATTGCGGGTTCAGCCTGAACCACGTTTCAAGCCCATAAAAAAAAGGAGATATATTTTTTTGTGGAAAGGGTATTTCTATGTCAGCAGATATGTTAATGATATGTTTTCGCTTCGTCTATGAGAGCCATGAGCCAATTCAGCCTACATAGTGCCTGAACGAAAACCCCTCTTTTTGTCATTTCGACCGAAGGGAGAAATCCAAAAGTTTAAGTATTTTTCATGAGATAAAAGATTTCTCGCTACACTCGAAATGACATTTTTGATAGTTTTCGTTCAGACACTACCTAACAAAGACAACACTGCGTCCAGCCTTCTTGAACACTTTTTCCGGTAGGTTATACGATTCAAAACGCGATCTCCAATCGGCAAGCAGCCTGGAGCCAATGACAACCAGATCGTAACCCTCATCTTCCATTTCCTGTAAAATCTCTTCTTCAGGACTGCCGTACCGCATCTTTTTGATTACTTTAACCTTTTGGTCACAGGCCTTGTCACCAAATTCCTTTAATGCCTTATTACCTTCCTCATGTAAGGTTTTGTCTATGTAATCACGGTATTCATCTCTCCCAACAGCATATATCTCCGTGGCAAATTTTTTTAAGAACGGATTTATAACATAAAGCGAACATATGATAGCTCCCGTACTTCTTGCTATACCCACGGCAAAGTCTTCGGCCTTTGCGGTTTGCTCCTCACCATCGGTACAGAGCAGTATTTTCCGTATCTTCATTATCAATCATCTTCTCTTGACTTCATAAGAAGTCATCATTGAACCTGGAATACAGCCGTCCCAAGGAGTATCACTATAATAGCTGAGAGTATAGCCTTGAAACTCGCGGCAAAAAAGCCGATAACAAAGGCTTTGCCGCCCGCTTTCTTTAAATCATCAAACGCTATATTCAAACCAACCCCTGCAAAACCTATGGCAAAAAATATCTTTAAGAATTGTTTTCCAAATATGTACTGGTGATCTTTTGTAAAGACCCCAAATTCATTTAAGGTTACCATGGCAAAGAATCCAAGGATAAATAAAGGGAATTTATCTATAATGACTTGCCATGCATTCATTTTCTCTTCCCGTCCTTCTGCAGATGCCCCTTTGACTAAATAAAACCATATACAATAAAGGACAACAATCGGGATAAACCCAACCCTGACAATGTTAATTATGTTTGCGGTCAACAATGAATCATGCCCGTACCATGAGGCGGCAGCAACAAGCTGGGCGGTATTCAGAATGGATGTCCCAACCCAGGCGCCAAAAACAGGCTCAGACATGCCAAGGGCCTTCCCTATGTACGGAAAAGTAAAGAGAGCCAACGTGCCAAAGAGGAGTAAAGTCCCAACAGCATAAAAGAAATCCCTCGGTTTTGCCTTCACGATCGGAGCCACTGCCACCGCGGCCGAAACGCCACAGACCCCCGTGCCGGCGGCCATTACGCCGATCAACCCCTCGTCTTGTTTCAGCTTTCTCCCTAAGAAAGAGACAAGAACTACGGTGCCGAAAATAAATATTATCACGAGTAGAAGAGCGACCAGGCCCACCTTAAACAAATTTGACCATACATAATAGCCGCCAAGCAAGACAATACCCGGCTTAATGATAGGTCTGGCAAGCACAGTGCCGGGTTTAAAGATATCCGGGATGCCGATTGTATTTCTTATAAGCATTCCACCCAGAAGGAGAACAGCTACGTACGTGAGCTGGAACTGGATCATCTTTACGCCAAATTTGAATTTGAAAGGAATTTCATTGGTCGCTATCAGTGATTCGTAAACATCTTGTTTCAGAATATGGGGTTTCTTCGGCTTCTTCTTTAACACGCCTTGCTCATAGAGGGCCAATTGCTCCTTATATTTTTCCGCATGTTTTGCCTTGTATGCATCAAATGGAGACAGAGTTTCCTCAGACAGAGGCTCCTTAGGCAAAGCTTCCGCAGGCAAAGCTTCCGCAGGCAGAGCTTCCTCAGGCAGGGCTTCCTCAGGCAGTGCTTCCTCAGGCAAAGGCTCCTTAGGCAGTGCTTCCTCAGGCAAAGGTTCCTCAACCGGCGCTGTACTGCCAACTCCCTCTGCGCTTGTCTTCACAATTTTTTGACACTCTTTAAAATCTTTTTGCCACCCGCGCACAGAATAATCCCATTGAAGGGCTAACCAACCTAAGACCATACACAGGATTAAACCTGGAATCGATTTTGCGAACCCCCCTTGTGATGTTGCTGACATCTATTCACCCCCCTCCTTAAAAAAATAGCGATGGAAATGTGTTCTTTGTTATAATTCCGGTCAAACCCAAAATCACGGTGATAGCAGATATAATGAGGACCCAGATATCTTCCTTCCTCTCATCCGAAAATGTTTTTTTTGCCTTTTCTTCAAACTCTTCCATCTTAGACCTCCTGTATACGTTTAAAGATGCGAAATCATCATTTCATGACGAAGACAGGAATTGGCGAATATTCTACCACCCTTGCCGTTACACTTCCAAGAGCCATTCTTTTAATTCCGTGTTTTCCATGAGATGCCACTACTATCATCTCAGCATTCTCTTTCTTTGCCGCTTCAATAATCACATCCGAGGGTCTGCCCACTTTAATTACATCTCTCCCACTCACACCAGCATCTTTTATCCTTTTTAGAGCACGGTCAATAATATTCTTTGCTTCCTTCATCTGAATTTCCTTTACCACATTACAATCAAGCTCTGTAACCCCTATGGGACAGAATTCTTCGATTGCGTATACTACTACCACTTCCATATCCTCTTTCTTCGCAAATTCTATAGCCTTCTCAAGCGCCTTGCGTGCAAATTCAGATCCGTCATCTCCTACAATTATTCTCTTCATCTCTGATCCCCTCACCTGGGAAAGTAGTGTCAAATACCCTTAACAATGAACCTCCCCGCAGCAAGCTGCGGGGCATCAATTAATGTCACTTCTGAAAAAGCAGGAGTCTATTCCTGTAGATTCCCGCCTTCGCGGGAATGACGCAGCAAGCTGCGGGGAATCAGACCCTAATAGAGATTGAATAAAATTTTGTGCTTCGGACAGCATTATAGATAATCGTGGTTCATATGTTAGTCTTGCTGGTAGGTCTTAAAACTTGCTAAGCCATGCTCTGCAGCGCATTTTCAACCGCCGCAGGTGGAATGAAAATGTGCCAAGCTACTTATTAAAAAGTATATAATAGCACGAAACTCATTGTCAAAGATAAAATGAGGGCTTAAAAAGGTTTTGACATCCTATGAATTAATTTAATAAGCTGATATGTTACTTGCAACTACAGTACAGAACATAGACTTTCAAAAAAGATTCAGTTCGGAGCTTATAGCTTGATGACTTCGTAAAAAGTCATCATAACTTCCCTATTCCAAAACATCGTCTTGAAAGGTCTAAGTAGGCGAGGATATGATGAAAAAATCGTTTGAGGTAGCTGCCAGAAACCTGCGAAGGCGCATTAATTCAAAGGATTTCAACTTCGACACAATTGAAAAGCTCCCCCCGATACAAAACGGCGTCATGGGGCAAGAACGCGCCATACGCGCCATTACCTTTGGGATGAAGATGAAAGATTCCGGCTATAATATCTATGTAGCCGGCCCTCCGAATACCGGCACATCTTACCTTGCCCGTACTTTCATTGAAAAAGAAGCACAGAAGGACAAGACGCCCTCTGACTGGTGTTACGTTTACAATTTTAAAGATCCGGACCACCCGAAGGCTCTCAGGCTTCTTCCAGGACAGGCCGGAAGCTTCAAAAAGGATATAGACGAACTCATCCATTCGATACGGACCGCGATACCCGCTGTATTTGACAGTGACGACTACCGGAAGAGGCGCGAAAAGGCTGCCATGGCCTATGGCAAGAAACGCCGCAAGAGAATCGACGAACTAAATAAGATAGTCCAGGGAAAAGGATTTCTCCTGAACATAAATGAAGTGGAGATGGTGGTCGTCCCTGCTCAAGACGGAAAGCCGATGTCCGAAGAAACATTGATGTCTATATCTGAAAAACAAAGGGATCGACTCAGGGCAAAAAGTGACGCTCTTCAGATTGAACTAAACAGTGCCAACCGGGATCTTTTGAGACTCGAAAGGGGATTTAATGAAGAGCTCAAAAAACTGGACAAAGAAGTCGCCCTTTTTATCGTGGAAGGCCGCATATCCGATTGTCGGGAAAAGTACAAGACCCAATCTGAAGTGGTTGAATACATAGACGAGATGAAAGCGGATATTCTCAGAACTATCGATGAGTTCAAGAAAAAACCACAACATGTCCCGGTAGAATCACCCGATGGGGAGATATTGCAAATCCCTGTTGAATTGGTACGGGAGCCTTCGTTCGTGCGTTACGAGGTAAACGTATTGATCGACAATGCCGGTCTTCGCGGCGCGCCTGTTGTCTACGAAACCAACCCCACCTACACCAATCTTTTTGGAAGCATTGAGCGAAAGGCAAGGTATGGAACGCTGTTTACCGATTTTACCCTGATCCGTACGGGGGCGATCCATCGGGCAAACGGCGGATACTTGATTTTGAGGGCCTCTGATGTCCTGAAACCGGACCTTTCATGGGAAGCACTCAAGCGGGCTATAAAAAATAGAGAGATCAAGATTGAAGATTTTGTAGAACTTCTCGGGCTCGTCACTACAACAACGGTAAAGCCGATGCCGATCCCCTTGAACGTAAAAGTGATTCTGGTGGGGACACCTTACCTATATCAGCTCCTATATTTTTATGACCCCGATTTTCGCAAGATGTTTAAGGTAAAAGCCCATCTTGATACGGTGCTCGACAATACAGCGAAAAACGTTACAGAATATGTTCGCTGTATCGGCGATATCTGTAAACGAGAAAAACTACGCCACGTTGACAGGGCGGGTGTGTCAAGGCTTCTGGAATACGCTATGGAGCTTGCAGGAGACAAGGAAAAGCTTACACTCCGCATGGGGAAATTGACAGGTATTATGAAAGAGGCTAATCAGTGGGCGTCTGAGGCAAAAGTCTCATTTATTAGAGGGAAAGATATAGAAAAAGCGATTCGTGAGAAAGACCAACGCTCAAATCTTTATGAGGATAAAATCCGGGAATTCATCGCAAAGGGGATATTACGCGTAGAGACCGACGGTGCGCGGCCGGGAGAGATTAACGGCCTTTTTATTATCGATATCGGTGATTATGCTTTCGGAAAACCATCCCGGATAACAGCTAATGTCTCTCGTGGTAAAGACGGTGTTGTAAACATTGATCGCGAATCTGATCTGAGCGGGGATATTCATACCAAAGGGGTCATGATACTGACCGGATATCTAAGGGAAAATTTTGCGCAAACACGGCCACTTACCCTTTCGGCCAGTCTGTGTTTTGAGCAGAGTTATGATACTGTAGAAGGCGACAGCGCATCCGCGGCCGAACTTTTTGCACTCCTTTCGGCCATGGCCGGCGTCCCTATCTTTCAGAGCATTGCTGTTACTGGTGCTGTCAGCCAAAAAGGTGAGATACTCTCTGTCGGTGGAATTAACCAAAAGGTAGAGGGGTTTTACCATATATGCAAAGAACGGGGACTAACTGGAAAACAGGGGGTCATTATACCCAAACAAAATGTCAGGAATCTGATGTTGAACGAGGAGATCGTCTCAACGGTAAGAAAGGGAAACTTTCACATATGGGCCATCGAAACAGTATCGGAAGGGATCGAGATCCTCACAGGAATAAAAGCGGGAAGGCTTCGCAAAGACAATACCTTTACTCCGGGATCATTTTTTGCAAAGGTACATAATCGATTGGGCAAATTGGCCAAAGCGGTAAAGGGAGTTAAAGAATGAATAGGATTTTGGATTTTGGAATGCGGATTTTGGATTTTGGTCCCACATTAGTTCGATGTACCATAAGGTATTTACAGAGATTGTTCATCCGAGAAAAATTGTTTATATGAAAATCTATAAGTTCCCCATTCCAAATCCAAAATCCAAAATCCAAAATCCGAAATCCTATCTCCCACTCCATCGCAATTTGGTTTTAAGGACCTCAAAGTAATTGTATTCACGGGTTTGAATAATATGCAGAGTATGGGGCGCTTTTCGAATCACGACTGTATCCTCTGATGTGATGTCTGACCCTACCTGACCGTCAAGGGTTAAAAATGATCCAAAGTCTCTATCGCCGACCTTTGCCTTGATCACCACATGGTCCGGCAAAATCAAAGGCCGATTGGTCAATGTAAACGGACAGATGGGGGTGATCACGACGTTGCTCAGCGTGGGATATACGATCGGCCCCCCGGCAGAAAGAGAGTAGGCGGTGGAACCGGTTGGTGTTGCGATTATCAGGCCGTCGGCCTTGAAAGTGGTCAGATATACATCATCAATAGTGGTGCGGATATGGGCTATCCTCGCCAACATCCCTTTGTTGATCACCACGTCGTTGAGCAGAGTCTGCGCCATCACTTCGCGACTATCGCGTATGACAGAAGCTGAAAGGAGCATCCGCTTTTCAATCACATAGCTTCCGGCCACTATATCCTCCAGAATCGGGAATATTTGGCCTCTTGACACCTCGGTCAGGAACCCGAGGCTCCCCATGTTGATCCCAAGGATAGGAACGCGAGTGTCCTGTATCCAGTGGACAGCCCCCAGAAATGTCCCGTCACCGCCGAATGAGATCACACACGAAAGGTCGGAAGGGGCCTTTGGGAAAGGGGAGGTCAGATCTGAAATCGCAAGAATATCCTGCTCTACAACGACCTCGATTCCTCTTTCTTTAAACCATTCGGTTACCTCGTGGGCAAGCTTTTCTGTCTTTGGCTTTCTTTGTACAACTAATCCGATCTTTTTCATCAAAACTTAACCTTCGGTACTTCTTTCTCAGCCTCGGGCGTCTGGAAGAAAGTCGCTTTCTCAAAACCAAACATACCGGCCATCAAATTGGTAGGAAATCGCCTGACCTTAACATTGTATATCTTTACTATCTCATTAAAACGCCGCCGCTCCACAGCGATTCTGTTTTCAGTGCCTGCCAGTTCGTCCTGAAGCCGAATAAAATTGGCATTTGCCTTGAGATCAGGGTACCGTTCCACCACCAAGAGAAGACGGCTTAAAGCTGATGACATATGATTGTTCGCCTCAATCTTATCTTTTATCGTGGTTGCGCTGCCGACTTTTGAACGGGCCTCTGTTACCTTTAGGAAAACCTCTTTTTCGTGTTTAGCATACCCCTTGACCGTTTCAACATAATTCGGGATCAGGTCGTACCTGCGTTTGAGCTGGTTCTCTACCTGGGCCCATGCCGCCTTGACCCCCTCGTCCAATGAAACAAGGGCATTATAACTTCCCTTCACATACAAGAACGAGCTCAATATGACAAACGCAATAACTCCAAAGACAATAAGAAGCTTTTTCTGACCCTGTGTCATTTTTCCTCCTGGTATATCTTGTCTATTGTTTTGGCAAGCCGGTCAATTTCCATCAGATAAGACTTAAACAGAGAAAACATTTCTTCTTTGCCAAGCTTTATCTTTTTCTGTTTGACGTCGAGGAGTTTTTCAAACAAGGCACGATCAATATCAAACAATTCACAAACATCCCTAATAAGCTCTCGTTTCCGTTGCGGTATGGGCTTCCCTTTCAGGTACAAGAGTGCGTTAAAGATGGCGAAAAAAGCCCTGAGAGACTGCCGGACGATCTCCTCAAGCCTTTTCCCTTTCCCTTCAGAGTCGAGAAAGGCTGATCTCAAAAGAAGGAGCTTCCCTTTAATCTCCCGCTCGCACTGGAGTCGTAAAAGTTTTTCGTCAAAGGTGATATCTTTTAGGATATCCTTTCCAAAGACCTGAATATAATTCTTTTGAAAGTTCAGATATTCGATCGGGAATACATCGAGTGATGTACGAATATATTCTTCGGTTACAAAGAGGGGGACTGCAACGCCTCGCTTGCGCCATTTGGAAACTATTTCCAATGCCTCCCCAAGAGCCCTAATCCGATCCTCGGAAAGGACGATCATAAAATTGATGTCTGATCTCCCCGGAATATAATCACCGCTTGCCGCACTCCCGTAAAGAACGATCGCAACCAGGTCTTCTCCAAAGAGCATTTTGTAATCATTTATGATCTCGTCAAATATCTCTTTAGGATCTTTCGGAATCTTGGACATGAATGCTCCTTAGCCTGTTAGTGTTGATCAAAAGCCCCCTCCTGCACCCCCGCCACCGCTCATCCCGCCGCCGAAGCCGCCGAAACCTCCGCCGAAACTACCGAATCCGCCGCCACCAAAGCCACCCCCGCGACCATAATAACCGCCCCTGCCGCCAAGAAGCATGAGTAGGAGGAGCGGACCCATCCGCCCTCGTCTTCTTAAAAAGAGGAGTGGGAGAACAAGAACAAGAAAGATGAGGCCGACCAGACCTGATCCCCTTGAACGTCGCTCTTTCAGCGGAACTTTTCCTGTCATTTCAACACCGGCGTCCTTGGCAAGGACCTGAGAGATAGCTGCGACACCATAAAGGATCCCTTCACCAAACCTATCCTCTTTAAGATAGGGCGCCATATACCGATCCCGAATCTCTCCTACCAGCCCATCAGGAAGAATTCCTTCCACACCGTAACCGGTCTCGATACGCATCTTCCTTTCTTTGATCGTAACAAAAACAAGGACGCCCTTGTCTTGCCCCTTTTTCCCGATGCCCCAGGCAGAATAGAGCCGGTTCGCATAATCGTTATATTCCGCACCGCCAATGTCTGAAATTGTTACAACAACTACGGGCACGCCGGTCTTTTGAAGAACCTGGGCTACCAACTGCGTGATCCGGCGTTCTTCGCGGTCAGGGATAACATTTGCAAAATCGTTGACAAGCCCTCGAGGTCTTGGAAATTCTTGCGCCCAGCATGTGGAATAAACAGAAGACAAGGCTAAGACGCTTACGACAAAACACCAAACCTTTTTTGAAAGATCTCTTTTTATTTTATACATAATGATACACCTGTAAAAAGTCCTTTTTACGGGTGATTGCGTTTAGGAACTGCCTTATATTTTTTACGATATCTTATAGTGGGGATTTGAACTACTTGCAAGAAGTATTTAAAGGATATTTTTTCTAAAGTTTCTTTTCCTTACCTGCCGATACCATGAGAAAGCGGGCAAAGAATAATCTCGAGCGCCTTGCGATGTACCGTTCTATTTCGGAGGTGCAACATGCATGAAGATCGGAGGCTCTACCCTCGGCTTGACTGTCATCTGGACATCAACCTAAAGCCCGGATTAGGTATAATAGACTTAGATGGAGTAACACCCCTTGGCGAGCTAATCGGCATTCCGGCGATTTCCAAAAATTTCAGCCTCAACGGCCTTTGTATCAAGATCGGCTGCAGGGCATTGAAAAAAAAAGACAGGGTTTACTTGACCATTAACACGCCCACAGAGGTTCGCCCAATAGAACTTGAAAGCGAAGTCGCCTGGAGCTCAGAAGATGAGATAGGAGTTAACTTTATAAATGTCAATACCTTTGATGAACTTCGACTGCGAGGCTGCTTTGAATTCTTCAGGGATGTCTACATACTGCAGGAAACAGCACACATCTTGCTATAATCACCCCTATCCTCTTTGCTCTCTGCGCTATGCTCTCCGACCTTAACAGCTACCTCTGATCAGAAACTACCTCGATAATAGTAACTTCCGGCGGGGCGAGGAAACGCATCGGCGGCCCCCATGTTCCGGTTCCTCTACTGGCATAGAGAAAACTCTCATCAGACAGCTTGTACAACCCGCTTTGCATCGGATACACTAAGCGGGTAATAAGATTAAACGGAAAAATCTGACCGCGGTGAGTATGACCGCTCAGTTGCAAATCAAAAAGACCGACGGTATCTTTATGGACTTCCGGTCTGTGCTTCAGGAACATGGTAAAAAGATTTTGTGATACACCCCCAAGGACTTCCGTTTCCTTCTTACCATTCACCTGTCCCATACCTATGCCGGCAGGATCATCAACGCCAACGATATTTAAAACTCCCTCAACGGTGATTCCTTCTCCTCGAAGTACCTTAAATCCAGCCCGCTCTGTAAAGGCAAGCGCCTGTTTTATACCTGCATAGAATTCATGGTTCCCTGTAACCGCAAATTTTCCATATTTGGGCCTAACCTGTTGTAATAACTCTGCCAGGCCTGTCAAGTGGTTGATTTCCGCATCCACGAGGTCACCGGTTGAGACCAACAGGTCGGGGTTTGCGGTATTGACAATAGTTATTACCTTTTCAAGAAAACTGTGACGCACAGTCAACCCCAGGTGGATGTCCGACACCTGTGCTATGGTTATTCGGTCTAACCCGGGCGGTAGTTTGGAGGTAACAATTTTTATCTTCTCAGTTCGGATATGTCGGGCATCAAAAAAACCGTAGCACCCTATTGACACGGCCAAGAGAAGCAATACGAAGAAAGGTTTTTTCCCGGTGAAAGCAAGTCTCGAAGTGTCTACGCGGGGGAGTATTCCCAGAAGGCGTACCAGAATATTGTAACAATCCACCGCTAAGGATGCCGAAAAAAACAGGAAGAGAAAACCCATCCACGTGTATCCCCCGTAGGCCATAACACGGGCTGCAAATTCAAACCCCCACGTCCTCAGAAAGTGGACCAGGATGGGCGCCGGCACCATAAGGGTCATAAAGGCCGCAAGAGTCACTGCTACACCTGGAGTAAACTGCAAGGCCGACCTCGCCTTGCAGTAAGCATAAACGTGCATGCCACCGTAAATCAGAAAAAAGGAGAGTAGAAACAAGAACATTGATTAACTGCTTTCCGTTTTTAACTCGTAACCCTAAACTCAATGTCATTAACTTAAGGAGTTACACCGTATCCTCGCTTGCCCCTCAAGGCATGAGAGTTGACTCAAAACATCTAATAACTGTGCCAATGTGGGTGCCACGGGCTAAGCTTCGCTTAGCCCGTGTCACCCTTAAGCTGACCCGGAACCCGGAACCCGCAACTCGTAACCCGTAACCCATAGAGCGCCGCTCCCAATAAGGCCGTCTTTTCATTCAATATTACTTTTACCGGTAGATGTGAAAGAAAAGTCGAGAATCTCCCTTTGTCTGTAAACGCCCTCATAAAAGTCTCATTTTTAAGCCGATCGAGAATCTTGGGAGCAATCCCCCCGCCAAGATAGATCCCTCCTACGGTCATCCCCTTAAGGGCAAAATTCCCGGCTTCTGCTCCGCATATGGAAACAAAGAGGTCAAGGGCCTTCTCACACAGCCTGTT
>DAOVGD010000074.1 GCA_030672555.1 Desulfobacterales bacterium | reverse complement strand
GTCTAAAATTCTCACGCAAAGGCGCAAAGTCGCTAAGGTTTTCTTTTTTGTCCTTTGCGGTCTTTGCGGCTTTGCGTGAGTCTTCAACCTCCTGGAACTATGTTGCTCTCTTATGTTCGCATCGACTTTGACGTTTCCCTGGCTCCGTTCCGGGGCTCCATGTTATCTGAACAAAAGTCCCTTTGAAGTAGCAAGCTTCAAGCGAGAGAAGACTTTTTCGAAATCCTCAATCCTTCTTGTCTACAAAAAATACTGGGCAATATAGCGAAGGGAAAGCAATGTGATGATCAGGCCGAGCATGAGCTTGATGAACCTCTGGGGCACAAATTTCTGGAACCTGGCCCCGCAGTACATGCCCGCAAAACCGCCTATTCCGAAAAGAAACCCCAAAATCCAGTCCGGCGCAATGGCCAAGCCGGTATCAGCGTAAATCGGCGCGATCAACGTATAAAAAATCACGCCCCCAATCGAGGTAACAAAAGTCCCCATCAGCGCAGCCCCGGCAATAGAGTACACAGGGAGATGGAAAATGGCGACCAGGAAGGGGGCTATGATGGCTCCGCCGCCAATGCCATAGGTGCCGCCGATCACTCCCACTATGAAGGTTAATATAAAGAGGCCGATGGTGTTGAAGGAAAACCTCTCTCCGTAAAACTCGTATTCATAGCGGGTGAAGGAGAACCTGATCGTTTTAACTACTGCTTCAGGCGGCAGGCCGGAAGCAACACGGATTTTTTGCTCGGCCTTGATCTTGTCGGCCGCTTTTTTGAACTTTTCATCGAGCGCTTCTATCTTGCTCTTTTTTGAGGCAACCCGGCCGGTGAGATCGTACAGGAGACGGCCGCCGATATAGAGAAGAACGCATCCCACAAAAAATTTAAAGGCCTTGGGATCGGGAAGATATTTGATTCTAATGATTGCTCCGATAAAAACCCCCGGCAAGGTTCCAATGATAATCGTCCAGGTGAGAGGCCAGGCCATCCTCCCTTCCCGAATGTAGCGGTAGACTCCGCTTGGAATTCCCACGATGTTGTATACGAGATTCGTGGGACTCACCGCAGGACTTGTAAACCCCAAGATGCTTACCTGGAACGGCAGCAAGAGGAAGGCGCCCGACACCCCGCCCATGGACGTAAACAAAGAAACGACGAAAGCGACCAGAGGTGGAAGAAAGACCCACGTTTTTACACCCGAAACCGAGAACAACACATGCAAGAAATCCATGATATATCCAATGTGCCGAAGACAAAAAAAGACAAGGTCCCCACACTTTCGATAGTTGGCGATAAAAACCAAGAAAAGAGGTCTTGATGGAACACGATATACATACAACATCTTAGTTCAATCTTGCAATAGGCAAAGTTGGTCCAAATGAAGAAGGTTTTGAGGTGACAGCTATGATTTTTGTTGAATTTTGGAATGGAAAATGTAAGCTATCATAATTGATGGTTTTCCCAAGAAGTCTTTTACAATCGTTCACTGCCAAATCTGATGGCTTCGTAAAAAATGGACTTTCAAAACTCATTCAAACTCATCAAGGCTGCCATTATAACTGCCTGGTCTATCAGTCTGCTCTGTTTTTTTTCAACGCTGATTATAAGCATTCAATCGCCCCACGATATCTCTAACAGTTTCTTTTGGCTTCAGAGTCTGGGAATTTTCGCACTCCTCGTGGGAATAGGGGGTGCTTTATTTTATAACCAATGGGGTGTTCGCAGACTTCTGAATCAGTTATCCGGAAAAACCAGAGAACTTAGAAGGTCTGAAGAAAGATATCGAAGCCTTGTGGAAAGTGCCGAGGACTTTATTTTTACGGTAAACGCCTCAGGCCGTTTTCGGTCGTTGAACAATTTTACCGCGATCTTTTTTGGAGGGACCCCGTCCCAATTTGTAGGCAAGCCCTTGTCCTCGCTTTTTTCACCGGAGATCGCCGAACAACAGCTCAAGCTCATCAGACTGGTCTTTCAGTTTGGAAAAAGCGTGCGGGACGAATTCATGGTAACCACAGGAGAACATCAGATATGGCTCAACGCCAATTTCATGCCCCGCAAAAACGAACAAGGAAAGGTGATATCGGTTCTATGCATTGCCAGAGACATTACCGAAAGTAAGAAACTGGAAAACCAGCTTGTTAATACTGAAAAACTTGCCTCCATGGGGACCTTGGCTGCGGGCGTGGCACATGAGGTCAACAACCCCCTTGGCATCATACTCGGGTTTACTGATCTCCTTTTGGAAAAAACGGACAAAGGCAGTCAGAGTTATGAGGACTTGAAAACTATCGAACGACATGGCCTACATTGCAAGGCAGTAGTGGAAAACCTGCTGAGCTTTGCCCGCCATGGCGAAGGCGTGTCCGAGTATTGTGATATCAATGAAGCTATTAAGGCTATCATTAATGTAGTCAAACATTCACTGGATATGAACGATATCGAACTCCGATTGGATCTGGCACCCGAGCTTCCCAGGGTAAAAGGTGATTCGCGTCAAATGCAGCAGGTCTTCCTGAATCTTATCAATAACGCGGCGGCAGCTATCAAAGAGACCGGAGTCTTAGAGATCTCAACCTCTTTAGATGCAAATCGCGACAAAGTAGTGATAATGGTCCGCGATAACGGTCATGGTATTCCGGAAGAAGATATGGACAAAATCTTTGACCCGTTTTTTACTACCAAGATGGAAGGAGAAGGGACGGGGCTGGGGCTCTTTGTGAGCCACGGAATTGTTAGCAAATATGAAGGGTCTATAACCTGTGAAAGCAGTACGGTGAATTCTTCTAAAAAACCTCGAGGTACTACTTTTACGGTTGCGCTCAAGGTAAAAAAATAATGGTTATTATAAAAAGTCTTCAATTCGCTTGATTGGCCACTTGCTAAGAGTCTCATTTATCATTGATCATTTCACATTTGTCATCTATCATTGAAAACCTCCAGTACTACAGCGGCACTTGTACAAAAGGTATTCTAAAGACAATAGCCGACGTGGTTTGAGTATGAGAATTAATCCGATTTTTAATGATAAATGATAAATGACAGATGATAAATGGTAAGAAAGACAGACTCATCAAAGACTTTTTACGATATCATCGAGGATGACGAGGACAAATCATGGCAGGAAAAATCTTGGTTGTCGATGATGAAAAGGACATGCTGGTCCTTTTAACAAGGATTATAACCGAAAATACCGATCATACACTGGTTACTCACCACGAGCCTCTGAAGGCAGTCGAGATCCTGGGAACAGAGCATTTTGACGTGATAATCACAGATCTGAAGATGCCTAAAATGAATGGAATTGCCTTTCTTGACCAGGTTAAAAAGGTTCAACCCCCTGCCGTTGTTATTATCATGACCGCTTACGCCACTATTGAAACCGCTATCGAAGCTATCAGAAAAGGGGCGTTTGATTATATCTCCAAACCTTTTCGCAAAGAACGCATCCTGCTGACAATTGACAAGGCCATGGAGTGGCAAACCCTTACCCGGGAAAATAGCGCCTTGCGAAAGACCCTTGACCAACAAAAGAAGTTCCCTTCCATTATCGGATCGAGTCAGGCCATTATGTCGATTCTCAAGAGGGTCGAGCAGGTGGCTCAATCAACAGCCACGGTATTGATATCCGGAGAAAGCGGCACAGGCAAGGAGCTTGTGGCCAGGGCTATTCATCATTATAGTCCCCGCAAGGACAACTCATTTATAACTATCAATTGTACGGCCATGCCGGAACAGATCATTGAAAGCGAACTTTTTGGCCATGTCAAGGGGGCCTTTACCGGTGCGTGGAAGGACAAAAAAGGGCTTGTGGAAGAAGCTGATCAGGGGACCCTTCTCCTGGATGAAATTGGTGACCTGAGTTTGGTGATGCAGTCCAAGCTCCTTCGGCTCCTGCAGGAGGGAGAATTTAAGCCTGTGGGAGGCTTGACTACAAAATACGCTGACATCCGTTTTTTAGCTGCCACCAATCAAGATCTCAAAAAACTTATGGCAGAAAAACGATTTAGAGAAGACCTCTTTTATCGTCTTAATGTCATCAATTTTGACCTGCCCCCGCTCCGCGACAGGAGAGAAGATATCCCTACCCTGGCCCAACACTTTCTTCAAAAATACACCACGCTCAATCATAAGGGAATACGCGACATTGACCCTGAGGCCATGTCCGCGCTCATGGCCGAAAAGTGGCCTGGAAATATCAGGGAGTTGGAAAATGTCATTGAACGGGGTGTCATCCTCTGCCGTTCCGACCATATTGCAGTCTCGGATATTTTCCCCGAAAAAGCGCTTGTGCACCCTTCTCCCAGTCTTGATCAGACCATCTCCAAGCTCCCGTTTAAAGAAGCCAAGGAGAATGTAATCAAGGCATTTCACCAGAGCTATATATTTTGGATACTGCAACAAAACAGGGGTAATATTTCCAGGGCAGCCGAACAGGCCGGCCT
>DAOVGD010000064.1 GCA_030672555.1 Desulfobacterales bacterium | reverse complement strand
ATCACTCTTGGTGTTAAATAAAAAGATAGGATATCAGCGTTAGCCATATATCAGGGGGGATTGGGGTGGAAGCGCTCAAATAAGGGAAAAAATCATTAATAATTAGTAATTCACAATTGATTATTGATTATTATACAAAATGGGTCAGTGTCTATAAGCGCTTAATTTATCACCACAAATTGTCAATAATCAATTGCTAATTGTCAATTGTGAATTTTACTCCAACTACTCTGGGGTTAAAAAATGCTTATTTGAGCGCTTATGGGGGATTGGGGTGGAAGATTCTGTAGTCAGCATTTGGGAATATATTGTCCATCTGTTCCAAGACGGAGAGATACTCCTTGCTGATAGAGTTGTTTTCAATAGAATCAGCTAAGTAGTGAAATCGAGCTACATGGTCTTTTATACGGCGAGTGGCATATTCGGCAGAAGTACCGTTGTTAATGATAAACGGCCAGTCCGAACTCTGTGCCAGGAGTAATTCTCGCACGCATTGATTGAGTGCTCTTCGCGTGAGGGCTGGAATTCTTCCCTTGCCTTTTCCAGCAGCCAAGATCTCCATACGGCGATTGCATTCGTGAAGTTGGGGGTAGATCCAATCGGTTTTTCCATTGAGCCATGCTTCAAAATACCCTTTATGTCCCCAGGTAGAGGCGCAGGGGGTACCTGTCTGGTGGACCGGGTGACGGTCCAGATATCCGGAAAGGGTGGTCAGTTCTAAGGTATTCTGGTCAAACGCAGCCTTGCGTATGACAAAATCGAGCCATTGCGGCCCTTCGAACCACCAATGTCCAAACAACTCAGCGTCAAACGGTGCGACTACTATCGGCGCGGTCTCCATCACAGAGTCGAGGTACTCGATGTGGGATATCCTCTTGTGTAAAAAGTCCCCTGCATGCTGTGCGGCTTTCTCTTTTGCAATTTCAGGATGGTAAGGCTCTTTCCATGCTGTTGGCCCGGTGATCCGATAGTATTTGATTCCGGTATCTACCCGGATATCTCCTGCAATATAAGGGCGGATGTAGTCAAAATCGAGATCATAGCCAATATCCTGATAAAATTCCCGGTAGTCGGGATCCCCTGGAAACCCTTCCCGTGCAGACCATACCTGTTTTGTGCTGGCCCGGTCACGGCCAAAAGCGGCCACGCCGGAAGGGGTATAGATAGGGGTATAAACACCATAAAAAGGGGTGGTGCTGGCGTATTCTACCCCGTGAGATTCCAGGATAAAAAATCGTATCCCTTCCTTCCGAAGTATTTTATCAAGCCCTTGGTAGTACCCGCATTCCGGAAGCCACATCCCCTGAGGACGGAACCCAAAGACGCGTTCGAAGTATTTCAGACCGGTTACAATTTGGGAGACAACTGCCTTGGGTTGTGGAGAAAGAAGGGGCAAAAGGCCATGCGTTGCAGAGGTAGTAATCAACTCAATTGCACCGCATTCATAAAATTTCTTAAGCGAAGACGAAAGCTTCCCGTTGCAATGATTGACGTAGATGTCTCGTGCTTCCATAAAAAGGTGTCGATACATTCCAGCCAGCCAGTGGAAATGGGGATCGTGCCGGGTACGTTCCAGTTCTTTCTCACTAAGCTCGATCAATCCGCAAAGATGCGCAAGATACCGCTCCTGAAGTAAGCTGTCTTCCATCATGGCCAATAGGCTGGGAGAGATAGAAATGGTGAGCTTAAAAGAGACATCCTCCTCGATCAATCGGTTGAGAAACTTGATAATCGGGATATAGGTTTCGGTAATTGCCTCAAAGAGCCAGCGCTCTTCCAAAAATGTGTCATATTCCGGGTGACGCACGTACGGCAAATGCGCATGAAGGACAAAGGCGAGGTAGCCTTTAGGCATCTTCTTCTCCTTGAAAATGTTTGAGAATGTTTCCGTAATACATATAGTGTTGAGCCGCAATGTTTTCTATGGAGGGAGTCTCACTCGCGCTCTTTTTTGCAATCAGGCGGAGCATGCTTCCCTGCAAAGGATTGGAGAGTAATTCTTGAATCCCCCATATGATGGAGCCGGGATTGTCATATGTCACCAGTCCATTCTCACCATGGACTACGCAGTTAAGACCGGCCTGATGAGTAGTCAGGATCGGTCTGCCGCACCGGATTGCCATCTGGGCCAGCCCCTCGTCTTGCCATGTGCGTGCCGGTATGATCACAAAATCTGAGGCCATAAGGAGGGCCTCAAAGGTCTCTCCGGAAACATCACCCAGGAACCGGCATCGATGGCTAATATCGGCATGCCAGACACGGGCCTCCAATTCCCCTTTCAGGGGGCCATCTCCAGCAAATACAAACTGTGCTGTACTGTTATTGCGGCAAACGGTCGGCAAGGCATCCACCAGGAGGTCTGCACCTGCTGCGTGAGAGATCTCACCGGCAAAAAGTACCACTGGCGCATTCTGGTTCAGGCCAAAGCAGCGCTTAACCCCGGATGGATTGGGGGGAGCATCAGGAGATTCTTCAATTAAAACATCAGGTATGATAACGACCTTTTCAGGTGGAGCCCCATACAGATTGATCACTTGCTGGCGGGTGGATGAATGAGGGACAATGACCAGGCGTGCCCCCTGAACCCCCCTCTCTTCCCACGCGCAGATCTTAGAGGAAAGATGATTCATTCTGCTTCCTCGCGTCCGTTCGTGTTCTGTAGAATGAAGTGTGAGTATCATCGGGAGATTCAGTCTTATTGCCGCAACGAGCCCAACTGCCGAGGAATACCAATCGTGGCAGTGGATCACGTGAAACGGGGTTCTCTTATGACTGGCAGCAAGCTGTTTGTAGATCTTTTTTGAAAGAGTATCTATTGTATTTACTAAGGCATCACTATCTACATTGTCCACACCCTTACTACGAGGTGTAAAAAATCGCACATTCCCCCCGAATTTCTTGAACCTCTGGGAAAACTTCTTGATAAAAGAACCTAAGGGATCGTTAAAGCCTGCTGAATGGTTAACCCCGAGGAATACAACTGCTACGGAAAGCGGTTTTTTCCTGTTTATCCCGGCCAGTTCGTGGTTCATTCTTTCATAGACCGGCGCATCAAAGATGTTTTCAACTGAAAAGATCCTGCTTAATGTGCCCCCAACAAAGAGGCCGGCAATTTGATACTCTCCTGAAGGCCGGTCCCGGTCAAAGTGTGTGGTGCTCGACCGGGCGAGGTAATGAAAGGAGCCGTCTCCAAATCGAAAGCCGATCTCGGCAAGGCAGCTCCTTGCCAACCGGTCCATCGCAAAATAATAATTTCCTGAAAGTCCATTGACCTCTAAATCAAAAAACATATGTGCGTTAAGGCCGTCAAAGAGGATATCTGTTACATCATAGACCCGTACAACCATGTGTGAGCCGTTGAATCTTTCTCCATATGTCGCCTTGAGCGCTTCCACAGATTTTTCTCGGATGTGCCAGTGCACATAGCCGAGGCGTGGATGGACCATAAGGAGGGTAACATGATCGCCAGTAAGGGGGATCGGATACTTGCCCCCAGCCTCCCAGGCAACCTTCCTGAGCTGCTCTTGAGAAGGGATTTTCTGTTTTTTCTTCAAGGATGTTTATTCCCCGGATGGTTTACAGTTTAAACGGAAGGATTATGACTTTATTTAGTATAAAGGAAATTGCGCCGGGGTGTCAATTAAAACACATAATGGCCACGGCAACGTCAAAGTCGAGCATAAATTTGGACAATAACACTATTTTAAAAATATTGCCTCACGCAAAGGCGCAAAGACGCTAAGTTTTATTTTTTTCTTTGCGAGCTTGGCGCCTTTGCGTGAGAATCTGAAAATTTGC
>DAOVGD010000112.1 GCA_030672555.1 Desulfobacterales bacterium | reverse complement strand
TGCCTTCCGGAAGATGTCCGATTTTGATCTCGTGGTATTACAAAAAAAATTACTTAACCCGCTTGAATTTTGGTTACTACGCCACTACAGCAAGTCCCTCATATATGACTTTGACGATGCGATAATGTACAGGGACTCACAACATATAAACCCGGATTCCCGGCAGAGACGGCAGCGGTTTAGTCGTACGGTGAATAATGCCGATTGGGTAATAGCTGGCAACCGATACCTGCGGGAAGAGGTCCCTCACAGCCGGGTTAGTATTATACCAACCCCTATTGATATGCAACGTTATCGCGCCAAAAACTATCGAAACGCAGCAAAAGTGGTAACTCTGGGCTGGATTGGAAGTAAAAGCACCCTGGCGTATCTTGTCAATTTAAAAGGGGTGCTGGAAGAAATTGGTCGAAACTTTGTTAATGTGCAACTCAAAATCGTATGTGACACTTTTTTTGATTGCCGGCATTTGAGTGTAATCAAAAAGCCCTGGAGATACGAGGAAGAGATCGAAGACCTTCACAGCTTTGATATAGGACTTATGCCACTGCCAGATGATCCTTGGAGTCGCGGCAAATGCGCTTTTAAGCTTCTACAGTACTTGGCCGTGGGAGTGCCGGTGGTGGCATCACCGGTAGGGATGAACAGTGAAATTGTGCATAACCACAAAAATGGTTTTTTAGCACTGGATGAACATGAATGGTTCGAGTGGCTGAAGCTCCTCATCCAGGACCCGGACCTGCGAAGACGACTTGGACAAGAGGGGCGAGAACTGGTAAAAACAGACTATGCCTTACGCTTGCATAGCCATAGAATGGAAAAGCTGTTTTCCCGTTATGAAAGCAATATGCCCGGCAAATAACAAGTAGTAGATATTTCCAAATTTGATATTCAGGAGTTTGATGGGCTATTGGGCCACACTTATTCCTTCCGAGTTAGAAAACTAAAACAGGAAGAAAGAAGCATGAGAATAGAGGCGTTTAATTCTAATAGTTCTTCATAAAATTGTGCGCTTAACCTGGATATCGGAAAGACGTTTTTATCTAACGGCCATGCTAATATAAAGAACAACCCCGCCAACAGCATTGTGCGCCCAGCCAACGAATTTAGCCACGTCAGGAAAATCTTGCATAATTTACGAGCATGGAATGAAAATATTAGCAGGAATACAAGCCATGCGACGCCCAGCCAGAGATTTCGGCCAAATCCGCTACCCAACCAGGTTATGACCGGATTGAATCCTAATTTTTCTATATCAACTTCGCGAAGGAAAAAAGTTACACAAAGTAATGCCAGGCTGGAAAAAAATACCCGTTCCAACCTCTCTCCACGGGATCGAACAATCACAAGAAAAAAAAATGTGCTTAACAGCATTTCTGCGGCCTGAACATTTTCCATGCCTCCATTCTCTTCAGGCGTTACCCACTGAAATTGATATAAAACGACCCAAATTACGGTATTTATCAGCGCCACTCCTAAGGGCATTGTAATTCTCATGCTTAAAATTTTCGCCTTCCCCCGGTGACGGGACTTACAGCTTGAACTTGGACAAAATTGAACATTTTTCAAAGGTTTCACACTGCCATGCCTGAGTCTAACATTTGCGCCTGGCTGTTATTGCCGCCAGCCGTCTTAAAGTCAGCCGATGTACTTTTCGCATTAAATCCCTTTGTTCTTCAAAGGTGAAACGAGGATATGTGCTGCTGTAGGCCCTAAAAAAGCGGAGACGGTCCTGGAGTGTTACATGTGGGGGAAAGATCATGTTCACCTGGATGAGGTTTTTTTTAATGAGTCGCTTTGGAATTTTTGTGAAACGGCGGTTTCTTTCATTATAAATAAAATAAAAGTATATTTCATTTTCTGTTTGTTGGACAAGGATATTATTAAGCCGCAAGTCACCATGACAGATCCCTTCCTTATGCAATCGACCTATTTCCTCTCCGAGTTTCTTGATAAGCCTCCTTTTAGTACGTAGTTCCTCTCTTGAAAGAGGGGGCTTCCAAATTGTGGTTATGAAGTCGCCGAGGCCGCATGCGCTGATCCCTTCTGTGACCATGAAATGACGGCGGCCTTCCTTCCCCCAACATAAAATCGCCGGGGAATGGAAGCCCTTTTGTCTCAGAATCTCTCCCTGTACTCTTGCTCTGTGGCATCGACTTCCTCGGAACAGGCTCTTAAAACGCTCGAAACAAGACCTACCCAGGAACTCCTTATAATAGGCAGTGAAAGGTTTCAAACGCCTTGCGACACGAGTGTTGGAGGAGCTATTAACCCACTCCCATCCTTCCGGGAGTTCTTCGCAAAGCAGGCGCTGAACCGCATGTGTATATTCACCGCTTCGAGGGCCAAAAATGGAGACTCCTAAATTTTCTGCCGTACTATTCACCAAACATCTCAATAAATTATCACTACTTATAACTGTCGATTTTTTCAATTTGCTTCAAACATCAGCCATCAGCTGTGAGCTATGAAGCCTTGATCGGTTTTGCCTCATCGATGAGCATTATCGGAATATCATCCTTGATTTCATAAAGGAGTTTGCACCTGTCACAGATAAGTCCATCTTTTTTCTCATTCAGATATATGTCCCCCTTACATTTGGGACAGGCCAAGATATCCAGAAGTTCTTTACTGATAGTCATAGTATTGCCTCCCTTAAGTTTAGTTGAGTGGTCAAGTAGTTGAGTAGTCGAGTGGTCAAGTAGTTGAGTCGTTAAGTGCTTAATTAAATAGTAGATAATTGATTTGTATTACGCTGTAGCGCAGGGCTTTAGCCCTGCATTGTCAAGGAGTTTTCTTCTTTGGCAGGGCTAAAGCCCTGCACTACATTACATTGCCTGAATTAATACAAGTCTACTTTTTCGGAATGCTCCAGTTATTGAGTACGTCTCCTAATCGACTATTCAACCACTCAACCACTTGACCAAATAACTACTCGATCAAACCCTTAATCCATTCATGCTCCGTCTCAAGCCCTTCCCGGATCGATACGGTCGGCTTGTACCCCAATTCTGTACGCGCTTTGGTCATGTCAGCAGATGTATGCCTAACATCACCCTTTTGTACCTGCTGATAATCTACGGTGGCAGGGCGACCTGTAATTTCTTCCATTATACTGATTACCTGATTCATAGTAACCCTTGAACCGCCCCCGATGTTGAATACTTCGCCAGGCTCTCCTTTTTGAAATGCCAGCCAGTTGGCCTCGATGATGTCGCTGATGTGAGTAAAATCTCTACTTTGTTTTCCGTCTCCGTACATTTGAAGGGGTTTGCCTTCTAAGATCCACTTCAGGAAGCGATGAAAGGCCATATCCGGCCGTTGACGCGGGCCGTAAACAGTAAAATATCTAAGTGAGACAGTGGGGACCCCAAAGTTTTTATAGTAAAGATAGCAAAGATGCTCGGCCGCCATCTTTGAGACACCATAAGGAGACACAGGTCTGGTGACGGAGGATTCTCGCATAGGAAGATCTGTTGTATCCCCGTAAACCGAAGAAGACGATGCGTAGACGAATCTTTTTACCGGGCTCTTCTTTGCCGCCTCAAGAAGCATCTGTGTCGCAAGGATGTTATTGTCTGAGTAGATTCTGAAATTGCTCCCCCAACTGGCACGAACTCCTGCCTGTGCAGATTGATGAAATACAGCATCCACATCTTCCAAAAGCCTGATCAGATCGCACTCAAGAATACTCTTTTCGATAAACTCGAAGTTGGGGTCTGATTGCAGCCCGGAGATATTTGACTCCTTGAACGAGCGGGGGTAGTAATCCATAAAATTGTCGATGCCGACTACGCTACACCTTTCTTTGATTAGACGTTCACAGAGATGCGAACCAATAAAACCGGCAGCCCCGGTGACTAAGCATTTCATATTTTTTCTTCCTTACATTTTTGTAGTGGACACTATTTTAAACTCCTTTTGCAAATATAGCCCCCAGACTCGTTACTGTCAATTCAATTCTAACCCCTTCAATTGTATCCTTTTGTCTGATTTGAACTGTCTGATTTGAACTTGACACA
>DAOVGD010000082.1 GCA_030672555.1 Desulfobacterales bacterium | reverse complement strand
ACAACAAAGATATTCCGTCGAGTTGCCATGGTGAGGGAATTGAGATAACGGAATACGTGGTTGTTTTCCGGGTCGCTGTTTTCAAATGATTCGTTCAAGATTATAAGGTCGTAAACATGAAACCGCATCTTTGTTAAGGCGTCTCGTTGCGATGTGACTTCCGTCATGTGATACTTCATTCCTTTCAATGTGGAACTAATCTTCTTTCTTGTCGTGGCATCATCTTCGCAGACAAGAGCTGTTTGTACCCCTTTTTCCAGAAAATCGAATGGCTTGTCGTCAACATTGTATTCGTCGGAAGAAACCTCGTCCACCGAGGAATTTGACGACGAGCTTGACATAGCTTCGGATGATTTGTCCGGTGGAGGATTCACAAGGATTTTCTCCTTGCATTTCGGGCACGTCAGTTTGACTGCCTGGCCTGTCGGTAGTTTGTCCGCCGGTATTTTCAATTTGCTATGGCAGTGTTCACATGTTATATCCATACCCTGATCTCCTCTACGATGATGACTTTTTACGAATCCATCATAAAAAGTCATCAAAAATCTCTTCCTTTTCCATAACCGGCGTCGATTTCAAGTTCGTCTATGTCGGTCGTTTTTTCACCACGTGCACTCTTTAGATTGTCGATTGCACGCCCTGCAGCAGCCTTGTGGGAGGCATAAGCCAAGGCAGTTTCCTCGGTGATAAGTTGTTTTTTATACAGGACGTTTACAATGTAATTATCAAAAGTTGACCACCCAAATGCCTGTCCGGCCTCTATGATTTCGTAGAAAGTCTTTCCTTCGGATTCACCGTGTAGAATAGCGTCTTTTGTGCGGAGGTTGTTTCCCATAATCTCAAAGGCGGCCGCCCTTCCACCCTCCACTTGGGGGAGCAACCGCTGGCCCACAATCCATTTCATGGCTTCGGCAAGGCGGGTCCGGATCTGTTTTTCTTCATCAATGTTGAACATACCAAGGATACGGTTAATAGTCTGGCCCGCGTCTGTGGTATGGAGGGTTGACAGAACCAAATGGCCTGTTTCTGAGGCGCTGAGGGCGATTTCTACTGACTCCCGATCTCGCATTTCCCCCACAAGAATTACCTTGGGCGCCTGGCGAAGGGCAGCTCTAAGGCCATTGGCATAGGTGTCAAAGTCGGTCCCCAGTTCTCGCTGGTTAAAGGTGGCCTTTTTGTGGGGGTGCTGGTATTCTACGGGGTCTTCCAGTGTTATGATATGTACCTGTCTTGATTCATTGATTTCATTCAAAATTGCCGCCAGCGACGTTGTTTTTCCGCTTCCGGTTGCTCCGGTTATGATGATAATCCCGTTTTTTTCCTTGGCCATTTCGGTAAAAGCGGATGGGAGGGCGAGTTCAGCACGGGTCGGGATTTTAGTCTCAAGCTTCCGCATGACCACGGAATATTGGCTCCTCTGGGAAAAGATATTGACACGAAAGCGGGCCTTGCCCGGCAATTGATAGGAGAGATCGCACGACCCTTCTCTAAGGAGTACTTCACAAAGTCGCCGGTCGTTGCTAATGAGATTGAGGGCAAATATCTCTGTTTGAAATGGAGTGAGTGAATCTAAAGGCGGCTCGAGTTTTACGGGGAGTAACTCCCCAGCAGTTTCCACCTGAAATGGCTTCCCTACTGTAATATTGAGATCAGAGACATTGTCTGCGCTGTCTAACATCTTGGACAGTATATGGTTTATTTCTTGATTTCGCATGGTGCCTCCTGTTAGACTTCGGTGAAATCTGTGGGCGGATTTTTCAAGAAGGGCCGGAACTTGGCCTTCTCATTTGCCTTGTTGTAGGCATCATCACCGCTGATCCACCCTTTCTCGTATAGTTCCATTATGGCATCGTCCAGGAGTTGCATGCCGTATTTTTTCCCTGTTTGTACACTTGAAGGAATTTGGTACGTCTTGGACTCCCGGATAAGATTGCGTACCGCCGGCGTAGCTATCATTATCTCCGGCGCGCAACACCGTCCTTTCTTGTCAATTCGTTTAAAAAGGGTCTGTGAGATCACTGCCCTTACCCCGTCAGCTAATGTGGAGCGAATTTGTGGTTGTTCACTGGCTGGAAAGACCTCGATTATACGGTCCACTGTTTTGTGAGCGCTGGTGGTGTGGAGAGTGCTGAAGACAAGGTGACCGGTGGCTGCTGCTTCAATAGCAAGAGAGATCGTTTCCAGGTCGCGCATTTCACCGACCAATATAATATCAGGGTCCTCACGGAGTGCGCCTCTAAGGGCCGCGGTAAAAGACTTGGTGTGTGTGCCGAGCTCACGATGATTTACAATACAGCTTTTGCTCTCGTGGACAAATTCGATGGGGTCTTCAATGGTGATAATATGGTCTTTGCGGACACGATTTGCCTCGTCGACGATTGCAGCCAAGGTGGTCGATTTACCACTTCCTGTCGGACCTGTGACAAGTACCAGACCCCTGGGCAGTGTCGCAAGCTTGGTTACCACAGCGGGGAGTCCCAATTGGTCTGCGGTAAGAATTTCGCTTGGGATTTCCCTGAAGACTGCTGCAATACCATATTTTTGCTGGAAAAAATTTGACCTGTAACGAGCGAGCCCCGGTATTTCATACCCAAAGTCGACGTCACCTGTCTCTTCGAAAATCTTTACCTTATCCTCTGGCGCAATTTCATAAAGCATTGCTTGTAATTCATCATTTTCCAGGACCTTGTACTTGACCCGTTCCATCTCTCCATCAACCCTGAGTATTGGTTGGGAACCGGAGACAAGATGGAGGTCTGATGCTTTTTGCTCATGCATCAATTTGAAAAATGCATCAATTTTAGCCATATACTACCTCCTCATTAAAATACAATTCTACTTTTTATTCGGAATAAATAATAAAATCTTAAATAAAATAGGGTGAGATTGTCTGTTTATCTGTTTTTTATCTGATTAATGATCTGGGAGGAGGATATCCCTTCAGTGATGGGCACTATCTCAACGCGTCCGCCGAGCTGTTCAACGATTTCATGGCCTAGTACCGTTTCGTTGGTATAGTTGCTCCCTTTGGTGAGGATATCCGGACGGAGGGTTGCCAGGAGGTCAAACAGTTTATCTGAGGAGAAAACAGTTACATAGTCAACGCTGTCCAAGGCGCTAATGATTTGCACTCGTTCCTTTTCACCGAGAATCGGACGTCCCTGCCCTTTGAGGCTGCGGACAGACTCGTCCGTATCTAAGGCCACAATCAAGACATCACCCATATCCTTTGCCTTTGCAAGGAATCGTATATGGCCTGCATGAAGGAGATCAAAACATCCGTTGGTCAAAACTATTGTTTTGCCGTCGGCTTTAAGGTTGTTTAATAGAGAGGTCAGCGTAGCTAAATCTTTTAGCTTTGAGATAGGACGTTTTTCTGCAATATTTAATGCTTCCTGGAATTCCTCTTTTTCGATCGGGGCGGTTCCCACCTTGCCGACCACTATGCCGGCGGCAATATTGGCTAATGTTGCTCCTTCCGCCAGGGGAAGCCCCGCGGCTACAGCCACACCCAACACGGCAAGTACGGTATCTCCGGCACCGGAGACATCAAACACTTGTCGGGCTTTTGCTGGAATCATGTATGGCTGGTTCCCCCCCTCTAAAAGGACCATACCATTCTTGCCGCAGGTGATCAGTACATTCTCGACAGGAATATTCGCAAGAAGTTTCTCTCCTGCAGCTATAAGGGAGTCGGTATCCTTTATCTCGATACCGGCTGCAAGAGATGCCTCTTTCTTGTTCGGGGTAATGATGGAGGCCCCTGAGTACTTACGGAAGTCTAAACCCTTGGGGTCAACAATGACCGGCTTATTGTAAGAGTTGGTTATATTGATCAGGCGCTTCAAGAGGTCCGGTGAAAGGAGACCCTTTCCATAATCAGAAAGGAGTATTGCATGGTACTCGGGAATATGTTTCTCTAAAAAATTACAAATATGTGAGACCGCCCGCTCCGGAATCGGTCTCGTAGTTTCTCGATCTATCCGAAGGACCTGCTGGTTGGCTGCGATGATCCGCGTCTTTTTAGTTGTGGGACGGTTTGGATCCCGAATGAGTCCGGATACATCGACTTTCATATCGGCAAAGTTTTTCAGGAGGATATCAGCATTCGTCCCTGTTCCTATGACACTGGCCACCGATACCTGGGCACCGAGGGAGGCAAGGTTTTTTATCACATTTCCTGCTCCGCCAAGAGTGTAGGTGGCTCTTTCTGCGGAAACCACCGGGACTGGAGCTTCCGGAGAGATACGGTCTATGGTTCCCCACAAATATTCATCGATCATAAGATCGCCGATAACAATTATTTTACATCGTTCAAATATTGATATGTCGAAATTCATATCTATCTCACGCCAATTGAACAAAAAATTGTATTTGAAATTAGTTATATATAACAGATGTCAGATATGATGCCAAGAAGATTGTATTATGAGTTACTCGCTACTTCTTTCTTGACGTCGCAAGACATGAGTAAGTCGTACATGACTGCATTGAGTGCATTTAAGGCACCTGATACAATCGAGGTGATTCGGATCTTCGTATACCTTTAAATCCATAGGACAGACCTGTTCGCATAAATTGCATTGGTTGCAGTCACTACTAACTTCCAGAGTTATTATACTGTGCTTGTTGAATAAGGAGTAAATAGCGCCAAGGGGGCAGACCATACGACAGAAAGGGCGTTTAATAACAACAAAAAGGACAAGGAACAAGACAAACAGGAAAATCTTTATCCAAAACCAGATACCAAAAGTGGTATAAGCAAGGATAGGCTCGTTGGCAGGAGGATTTATCGGATTCCAGACTATCCATGGAATAGTCCCTTCAAGTGCCCCCTGTGGGCAGATATGCGAAAACAAGTTTTCACCTGTTAGAAATGGAAGTAAAAAAACAAAAATGACTAAAAAGCCATACTTGAAATAGGAAAAAAAGCGTGGCAGCCGGAACTTTTTAGATTTTATTTTATATAGCAGATCCTGAAACCAGCCAAAAGGGCAGAGCCATCCACAGATAATTCTTCCCCCTATAAGGCCGAATATCCCAAGATAACCTATGAGGAAGAAAGGCCACTCCCCGGAAGCGGCAAAATTTTGAAGCGATCCGATGGGACATGAACAGAACGTAGTGGGACATGCGAAACAGTTCAACCCCGGAAAGCATACTCCTTTCAAAGGTCCTTGATAAATAACACCTGTCTTGAACACCTTAAAGTAGGTGTTTGGAAGAAGAGTCCCCAGAAAAGCCTGAGACAGGGTTCTCCAGCGTGGTATGGAAGATTTTGTCCATTTCATTTTGTCACGTGTCATTTATCATCTGTCATCTGTCATCAAAAAATGATCGACCAGAGTTGGGTAGTTGTCAATAGAAATTTAACCTATTTGTTTTTGCAGTACCTTGTGCAGAAAGTTCCGCTGTAGCTACCGTTTCTGTTTAACCCAAAGAGATTATCTAAGGAAGGGTATAAAGGTCTTAAATGTCAAATGACAAATGTCAAATGACAAATGTCAAATGACAAATGGCAAATGACAAATCTTTCTCCCCAGTTCCAGAGCCTCTTGCAATGCGCTTGGATGATGCTTGATATCTCCTTTACCCTCAATACCTCTGAAGGACAACCCCCCGCAATACTGGGCATCTATAGCGTCAAAAAAATATTTTATAGTAAGATTTGCCCCTTCAAAGAGCTGTTTCCCCTTTGTGGCACCCAGGGAAAGGAAATACCCGCGTCGTATCTTTTCCGTCAGGGGCTTTTGATGAAGAAGATACTTGCGCGCCCAAAGCGCTTGGCTTCTATCTATGAAGGCCTTGGTGATGGCAGTTACTGAATAAAAAAAGATAGGTGACGCAATTACAATCGCATCGCCCATGAGGAGCCTGGGATAGATATCTTGCATATCGTCTGCAATGGCACATTCCCCTGTAGTTGAGCAAGACCCGCATTCAATGCATGGTGAAATATTATAGTCACACAGGACAAGTTTTTCTACCTCTCCTCCTTGTTCTCTTGCACCGTCAATCAGGGAATCAAGTAATGTTTCCGTATTACCTTGCCTCCTTGGGCTTCCAAGGATTGCCAAAACTTTCATTCTTTCCACTTCCTGTTTTTCAGGCGTTCCAAAAGCTTGGATAAGGGGGTAAGAGTGATTTGTAATGCTTATGTACCATTTCTATCATATGGAATGTGAAATTTCAAATGGCAGTTTTTCAAAGGTCTCAATTTATATGGTGGGACAGACCGGTCGGATTATTCTTCGAAGACGCGCATGATGTTGTCGGCTTCCTGGAATATAAACTCCTGGATGTGATTTATCAGATTTTTCATTGTTTCGTAATCGATGTCGAAACCACTTTTGATGACGAAATCGAACTCTGTTGAATTCACAAATTTATGAAGGTCGATCTGGTTTTCGTTTGGATGGCATGGGTACCCGGTTAATTTTGTTAAAATATTTGCAAGGTATATAATGATAGAGCTCATTTCATAGTTTTTGTCATACCATGGCGCATGGTGATACAAGACTTCCATGATAACCTTTTGAGGGAATTGCCACTGTTTAAGGAGTTTTGCCGCGATCTGATAGTGGGTTGTCCCGAGGATCTTTTTTTCGGCTTTGCTAAAGGAGATATCGCCGGTATCGACAAGGTCGATAATTTGCAAGAATTCTTCGTGAAAGTATTGATCAATAACAACCTTGCCCATATCGTGGATAAGGCCCGCAAGAAAGAGGGTTTCGTCATTTCGAACACGGAAACGTCTCCCCAATAGCTTGGCAACTTGGCTGCATATAATAGAATGTTTCCAGAATTGTGTGCGGTCAAAGGTATCATTGCCATTGTGGGAAAAGAAATTGTGGACGGAAAAACCGAGTACAATAGATTTTACTTCTTTAGTACCCAATACAACTAACGCGTGTTCAAGGGAGCTTACCTTACTCAAGAGCCCGTAAAAAGCCGAATTTGCAACTTTTAATAGTTTAATGGCTAATGCCTGGTCTGTTTCGATAAGTGCTACAAGCTTTTTAAAAGAGGTATCTTCATTCCCGATGAGTCCCATGATTTTGTTGGCAATAATCGGAATCGTCGGGATCTGTTCGATTGTTTTTATTAACTTGTCCGTATTAGGCTTATTCTTATTCATCGCTTTTTGCATCTATATTTATGCCACTTTGTTTCAGATAAGCGTCAAAGTCTAAAATTATTGCATTAGGATGTAGAGTGCTTTGTCTGTTATAAGATGATTTGTTCATACCAAGTCCATTATCACCTCCGTCCTCAATAGCTTTTCTCATAAGTTGAAGCTCTTGAGAAACGGATTCGATACTGCCAATAACTTTGTTCATCAAAAGATAAACACCCTGTTCCATATTTGACGTACTGCCATGCCCGGCAGGATCGGATGTTACAGCAGTTGGTTCCACTTTTTCAGGGGCCTGTGGCGGCACAGACTCCTCTGCAGCAGCTTGAGATGGACTTTTCTGCATGTCTTGGTTGGAGGGTTCAAGCACTGTCCCTGGTTCCTTTTTTTTGGATCCGGTTAAGTTCAAAGGGCTTTTTATTAGCTGGAGACACCGTGTCCAGAATGATGCCATGCCGGAAGCTTCCAAATCCTTCGGCTTGTTTTCCAAGAGATGTTTCGTAATGTTTTTAATGCACTTGGAAGCATTCGATTCAGGATAGAGCAATACCAGTGCCTGTTGTGTTGTGACAGCCTCCACCACTTTTTTATCATGCACAACAATGCCGAGCGGCATGACGTTTAGGGGAAGATATTTTCGCACTGTCTCTTTAAACTTATTATAGACAAACTTGGCAATTGGGATGCTTTTGCACTGATTCACCACAATCTTTGCCGTCCCCTTGAACCCGTTCAGGGACAGTATCTTTAATAGTGCATAAGCATCGGTCAGCGAGGTAGGTTCAGGGGTTATGATCAGTACTACTTCTGAAGAAGCCAAGCAAAAGGCGATAACGTTTCTTGAAATGCCTGCTGAAGTATCAAAAAGCAAAAAGTCATATCCGTCGAGTTCAGAAAAAGACCGGATCAGATGGTCCACTTGGTCATCTTCAAGGTTGGCCATCTTTTCTGTTCCTGAGCTACCGGGAATGATATCGATCCCTTTGTAATCTCGTATAATAATATCTTGGAGGGTGCGGCGATTGAGAATTACATCTTCCAGGTCGTACTCGGGATTTAGCCCGAAGAGGATGTTGATATTGGCTAATCCCAGGTCTGCGTCAAACAGGCATGTCCGGTGACCTAATGTCGCCAAGTGTAGAGCCAGGTTGACGCTGATGTTTGTTTTCCCGACGCCTCCTTTTCCACTCGTGATAGTAATTGTTCTAGTCATAACGTTGTCTGATGGTCAAGTAGTCAAATGGTCAAATGGTCAAGTGGTTGAGTGGTTTACGACTCGACTACTCAACAACTCGACCACTCAACCAATTAAGGGTTGGGAACAGCTAAAATCTCTACAATTCCTGCATTGTTTTCAATATTAAAAGTTACCGTCTTACATTTATATTGGGAACAGATATTATAAAAGTTTTCGGCAATGAATTCTTTGAACAGAGAACTGTCTACTGTGCTATCGGTCTGGCCGGAGTTGGCCTTGAGACTTTCATATTTTTGTTGTATTAGATCCAGCTTCACTCGTTCTGTCTCAGGGTTGGATATCTGAAAGCTTTTAGGTGATACGTCATCGTCTTTCTTAGGAGAACCTCCACCACCCTCCAACAGGCTCTCAACGAGAAAGTCGGCCACGTCCTGCGCCTGCTCCCTTGAGCGGAACTCTTTTATCATCTCGTGGGGGATCACCCTGATAATTTCTGATAATGTTGTCTCATTCATTTTTAACAGACCGTCCTCGAGCATGGTCTTCATACCGCTTTCTATCGCCATCTTTGTGATGCCGTCCACGTCAAGCCCTCTATTCAGGGCCTGAGAAATTTCATTGTTTACGACAAAGATCTCAGAAAGAAGAGTACGTCCTTTATATCCTGTAAAGTTGCATGCATCACAACCCTGTCCTTTATAAAAAGTGAGATGGGCGGGATATCTCTTAAAAACCATGCCCCACTCATCTTCCCCGGGGACATATTCCTTAATACAGGAGGGACAAATTCTCCGTACCAGTCTTTGGGCAAGAACACACATGAGACAGGATGATATTTGACCGTATTCTACATCAAGATCAAGAAGCCGTGGGACGGCGCTTATAGCATCATTGGTATGGATAGTGCTCAGCAGAAGGTGTCCTGTTTGGGCGGCGTCAAAGCCGATCTTTGCTGTTTCCTCATCACGTATCTCACCCACGAGTATCACATCAGGGTCAAGCCTGAGGAAGGAGCGCAAGAGCCTTGAAAAGGTGAGGCCGATCTTGGGGTTGATCTGGGTTTGCATGATACCGGGGAAGCTATATTCGATGGGGTCTTCCGCGGTTATAATTTTTATGCCTGGATCGTACACGTATTGCAGAGCGCCATACAGTGTTGACGACTTCCCGCTTCCCGTTGGGCCGGACACCAGGATCATCCCCGCAGAGCTCTTAAGCATAGTTTGAAACGGGTCCAGCACGTGAGGGGAATGGTTTAAATTTGCAAGGCCGACATTGGCCTTGCGGGAATCAAGGATTCGAACTGTTACATTTTCTCCTGTAATGCCACGGCAGGTAGCGACCCGGAAATCAAGATCGAACTTTTTGTCTTCCCCTTTATCATAATAGTTGATACGGAAAACACCGTCTTGAGGAAGGCGTTTTTCTGCGATATCAAGGTTTGACATGACCTTAATGCGGGAAATAACAGCGCCGGCCTTTTCTTGAATTTTTTCCTTCAACCACCCTATGTTCGATTCTCGCAGGACACCGTCCATTCGATAACGAAGCTTTACTCCCTTCCGATCCTGCTCAATGTGAATATCGCTTGCATTATTGATAATGCCGTATTTGACGATAAAGTTTACCAGCTCTTCAGCTTCAATATCCTTTACTCCATAAACAGCCGCCTCTGAATCATTTCCTTCCATCTCTTCATCAAGACTAAGCTCCATAAAGTCGATATCTTCGTCGTCTTCTGCCTCTTCCTGCTGAGCCGTTGAACTGGTGCGACCAAGACGCTTACTGTAGAGTATCTCAAAAAGTTCTTCAAATTTTTTTTGTGTTATGAGTATGCACGATACACTTAAGTGCCCGTACATGTTCTTCAGGTCGTATACGATATTCAGAAGATTTGGCTTAAATAGGGCCAAGGTCAGTTTGCTGCCCTCCAATGAAATCGGCAGAACCAGATTTTTTTCAGCATACTTTTGACTGACAATAGCGGATAGGGTTTTTTTAGCTGAGTCGCCGTATACGAAGTCGGTCAGCTCCTTAAAGGGGACATTGTACTGTTTAGACAAAGCAATTTGGAGCTGTTCCGAAGTGATAAACTTTTTCTTTACCAGTATCTTACCCAGAGAGTCTGTGCTGTACGACTGCTCCTGACGGGCGGTATTGAGCTGTTGTTTATTTATATAATCGAGCGTTAAAAGAATCTCGCCGAGTTCCAACTGCTTATTATACTTGTTAAGCACGTAGTTCAGATCAACGGGATTGACGAGGTTTAAATCGCATAGAATTTCACCTAATATGCGGCGGGATTTTTGAATTCTCAGAGCGACCTCAAGGTCCTTCTGGCTGATTAATTTTAGCTTGACTGCCAGCTCCCCGAGCTTTGGAGCATTGATCTGTTCCTTGAGCAGCTTTCCCACGTCTTCAGGGTCAAGTAGCCCCTCCTTAATAAGGACCTCCCCGATAAGTTGAGCCGGTTTTTTGTTTTTTAAGCAAACTTCCAATTGGTCTTTTGTAATCAAACCGTTGTCAACCGCTAATGTCCCTATATTCCTTTTGAGGTCAGGATGGTTGAGGATGCTCTCCAGGTTGGATTCTGATAATGCTTTGTTTTTTACAAGAATCTGGCCCAGGGGGAGTTTGCGTATCGCTTCTTCCTGCCGTTGAATGGCAAGCGCCTTTTGGATTGCCTCCTTGTTTACGAAGCCTTCTTTAACTAATATTTCACCGATTCGTAATGAGGTTCTCTTCTCTGGGGGCTTCTTGTCGGGTGCATTCTTTGAGTCAGGCGCTTGAGTTTTGTTGTCGTTTTGTTCCATATTAAAACGATTAGGCCCCCTACGGTTAGTAAAGATGCTACATACTTATGGTATGGTGGAGAGGCTGCAATACTCATACCAAATGATAAGAACGACAATTGATGTTTGTCTTACAATCGGATAGTCTTTGAAGGTTCTTTAATGTAGATGGGATATTTTGGATTTTTTACGAAGTCATCATTACTATTGAGTATTTTGAAAGGTTTTTTTTGTTGTTTTGTCGCAGACCGTCAAAAAAATGTCACCTGTGTCTGTTGCCGACCTCACCTGAGGCCGATACAGGCGAGTCAAAGAATGCTTCCTCGGCGTATGATGTCGCTGATGTCCCCGTTGGCTATTCCGTATACAAGTAACAGGAGAAACAGAAGGAGCAACAGCGCCTTGGGGAACCATATAACAAATCGATCCATACCTAAAAAATCCATCCGATCACTCCAAACCCGAGTATGAGTAACAGGGTGAACACAATTGCCAGCGGGTTAAAATAACGATCAATAAATTGCTGGATAGGAGCGCCAAACTTGTAGATCAATCCTCCTATCAAAAAGAAACGAGCCGACCTGGAAATGAGAGAGGCGATAAAAAATATTATAAAATTTATTTTAAATGCGCCAGCGGCAATGGTAAAGACCTTATAAGGAATGGGGGTAAAACCTGCAACCCCGATAACCCATGCATCATAGCGGGCATAGAGATCTTGGACGTAAGAATATTTTTCGCCAAATCCGTACAATTTAATGATAGCGTCTCCAATGGCCGCCATAAATTCCCATCCGATCAGATACCCCAAGCAACCCCCCAAGAGCGATCCTATAGAACAGACCAGGGCATACTGAAAAGATTTTTTTGGGATTGCCACTGCAAGCGCTATAAGTAAAATGTCAGGTGGGACAGGGAAAAAAGATGACTCGCAAAAGGCTAATAAAAACAGGGCCGGAGTCCCATAAGGGGTTTCAGCCCAATAAAGCACCCAATCGTATAACCGTCGTAAAAATTTCACTTGTTCCTATCTTCCCCACCCATGGTTTCCTATCAATTTTACAAAGCGGCACCCCCCCACAGCTCTTTCGATAAACCCGTCTTTTTTTCGGGTTATCTGCATTAGTACCTGAGAATATACATCACCGACTGGTATGACTAACCGTCCTCCGATCGCTAATTGTTCTTTTAGCGGTTCCGGCACATGCGGCGCGCCTGCTGTGACGATAATGCCGTCAAATGGACCTTCTTCCGGCCATCCATTGGTGCCGTCAGAACACCTTGTAACAACATTAAGATATTTTAGTCGATCCAATTTTTTTTTGGCCTCGATCAGGAGTTCCCTAATTCGTTCTATGGTATATACCTTGTGGACCAACTCTGCCAGTATGGCGGTTTGATAACCTGACCCCGTTCCTATTTCAAGGACTTGATCCTCAGGCGTAAGCTCTAAGAGCTGTGTCATTTCCGCCACTATATATGGTTGTGAAATAGTCTGGTCGCGCCCGATTGGAAGAGGAAAATCGCCATATGCCTGCTCTTGAAGCGCCTCACCAACAAAGAAGTGACGGGGGACCTTCCTCATTGCTGACAGCACCCTCTGGTCTGTTATCCCCCTGGCCTCAAGTTGGGTGACGACCATCCGTTCACGCTCAAGCTTATAGTCCATTGGGCCTCCATTATCATTTATCATTTCTCATTGTACATTTCTCATTGACCATTGTTAAAAAGGATGGTTATCATTTTAATGACAAATGACAAATGACAAATGACAAATGACAAATATTACGACACTATCTCAGCCACTGTTCTCTGAAGCTTGCGACCTCCTTTGAGATTGTATAACTTGCGTACCACTTTGAGCTTCCCTTCAGCAAAGAGCCGAACACAGTCTGCATACAGTTCCCATTCCAGCCGAAGCCCTTTTTCTTTGATTGTCTCTATTGTGTCTTCGGAGGTAATCTCAAACGCCTTTTGGCCTATAATCGCTCCGGTATCTTCCCCATAATCGATAAAATGGACTGTACATCCTCCCACCTTACAACCATATCTATACGTGTCACCATATCCGTCGGTCCCGGGAAATGCCGGCAGAAGGGCAGGGTGAATGTTCATAATACGTGGATCAAGGGGAGTGGAATTTATTCTATCTATGAAATACGGACTAAGGGTTCGCATAAAACCTGCCAGCACAAGGAGATCAAAGGGGTAGGGGCTCATTTCACGGATCAGTGCCCCCTCTGCCGCAGCCCTTATACTAAAAAATCGGGTTAATTTGGCAGGCTCTTCAGAGCCGGAAAACAGGGTCTGTTTTTTTAATATCTCATTTAAATTGAAGTCTTCCGGAACAAGACCTTCTAACCCTTCGTCATAACGGCGTGCAATCTCCTTATAGTCCACAACAAATGTCGGAATGTTGTGTTCTTTCCCCCTTTCAAGCCCGTAGGCATCAGGGTTGTCTGACCCCACAAAGACCACCTGACCGTTTATGCGGCCTGCTTCGCAGGCATCAATGATCGCCTGTAAATTGGTGCCTCCGCCCGAAACAAGGGCGCCAATTCGAATTTTACCCATTATAGTCCCCTTATATTTTTATTTAAGATAATACCATAATTTTGACAATTCATCTCCCTTTTTATATAAAAAAGTTAACATGAGGAATTGAAGCCCTTTTACGCAGTGTTCAATTGTTCCTTAGAATATTATAAACGGAGCAAGATCGTATGAAAACGCGACAGATATCCAAAAAAGTGGTAGTAGCCATTACCATAGTTTTGGCAATTATTGGGATTTTTATACACTTGTCATATCTGTGCTACAGGGATTTTGAGGAGGCGGCGATTTCGCAAACACAACAGCAGTTACTGACTATAGCAAAGACAACAGCGAGTAGGCTGGAAGAATTTGTCGATATTCTTTCAAGGGAGTTAAAGGTGATTGCAAAAGAGTCCGCTGTTCAAGAAGAGATCAAAAATAGAATTATGCAAACGCAACTGCATGTCTGCCCGGTTAAAATTTTTTATGAATCTCATATAGATGTCGCTGATGCGCTTACTACATTGGATGCCAATGGCATTATGTTGCATAGGCATCCATTTTGGGAGGACAAGAAGGACAGGACCGGAATCGATCTTACTGATAAGCCAGGTGTGGCATATGTCATACGAGAGCATGAGCCGCATATCAGTAAGCTATTTTATAACAAATTAGGCGAGCTTGCTATCTCTATTTCAGAACCGGTTTTTTCCAGCGATGAATTTGTAGGAATTGTTAGATGGATGATTAGCTTGGAGAATCTCTCTAAACATTTTATTCAGCCAATCAAGGCGGGCGAGGCAGGCTTTGCATGGATATTGGATGAACGAGGAACACTATTAAGCCACCCTGATACGACGCAGGTGGGTGAACATATTATGGCCCTGAGAAAAGAAAAGTTTCCTGATCATGATTGGTCATTATTAGAAGAAATTATAAGAAAATCGACCCAGGGTGAAGAAGGGACGGGTACTTATGGTTGTGCGACATGCGGAAAAAGGGTTATTGCCTATGCCCCTGTTCATCTAGGAAATCAGTTATGGTCGATTGGTGTTTCCATGAATTATTCTGAAATCGCGGCACCCATTCTCAAGCATGCGATGCGCCACGTAGAGATTACAGCGCTTGTCATGCTGCTGTTTTCAGCCGGGGGTTTTGCGTTTTACAGGATGGAAAGAAAGAGGTCTGCCGAACTCGAGGATAAAAACAAAGAGTTGCGGCAAGAAATTACTGAGCGCAGGCGGGTGGAGGAAGAGTTGCGGGAAAGTACTCGCCGAACGCAAGTTGCTTATGACCAATCCATCATCTATGCACAGCAGCTCAATGAAGAGATCGTTGAGCGCAGACGGGCTGAGGATGAGTTGCGGGAGAGTGAGGAGAAACTTACAGGGATTGTTGATTCTGTGACGGACCTCATGACCATGGTAGACGAACAATTTAATATTGTGTGGGCCAACGATGTCACGATGAGTATATTTGGAACGGATATGGTCGGCAAAAAGTGTCATAGCGTTTACCATGGGAGTGACAAAGTTTGCGAACAGTGTATTGTGAAGAAGTGTTTCGAAGATGGCAAGATTCACGAATTTGAGACAGAAATTATCGGGGCCGATGGAAGTCGAATGAATTTTTGGTGTACAGCCAGTGTGGCTGCACGGTATGAGGACGGTCGCCCAAAGATGGTGGTGGAATTTTTACACGATATCACGGATCGCAAGCGGGCGGAAGAGAAAATTAGGGCATCTCTCAGAGAGAAAGAGGTTCTGCTTAGAGAGATTCACCATCGGGTCAAAAACAATATGCAGGTCATTTCCAGTCTGCTAAAGCTTCAATCCAAATATATCAAGGACGAAGAAGATGTTGAGATGTTTAAAGAGAGCCAGAATCGAATAAAATCGATGGCCCTTGTGCATGAGAAGCTTTATCAATCAGAAGAGTTAGCGAATATTGACTTCAATGAATACGTCAAACATCTGGCAAATATACTGTTTAGGTCTTATGGAATTGATACAGGAGAAATCGCACTGAAGATAGATGTCGAGGATGTTATAATAGAGGTTGATACTGCTATTCCGTGTGGCCTGATCATTAATGAACTTGTATCCAATTCCTTAAAATATGCCTTCCCGGAAGGCGGAAAAGGTGAAGTCAAGATCACACTCCATTCAACCGATGAAAATGAAATGGAACTGACAGTGAGTGATGACGGTGTTGGAGTACCGAAAGACCTCGATTTTAGAAATACCGAATCGCTCGGTTTAAGACTGGTCAATATTCTGACAAAACAGATCGGGGGGAGATTGGATCTGGAGAGCAGCAAAGGGGCCAAGTTTCATATAAGATTTAAGAGATGATGATTTCGAAAAAAGTGACCAAGATAAGTTCATCAATGACTTCTTACTAAACCATCAAAGGATAAAGAGAGGCTATGCGACCATGACGAAAACGCAAATCCTGGTTGTGGAAGATGAAGGCATTGTAGCCGAAGACATCCAAAGAAGCTTGCAGAGTTTGGGATATATCGTCTCTGCTGTGGTGTCTTCCGGAGAGGAAGCTATTATAAAGGCGGAAGAGAATAGTCCGGATTTGGTGCTTATGGATATCGTACTAAAGGGTGAAATGGACGGTATTGAAGCTGCCAATCTCTTACGTTCCCGCTTCAATATCCCCGTTATATATCTAACTGCTTATGCAGATGAAAAAACCCTGGAACGGGCAAAGGTGACCGAGCCGTTTGGATATATTGTAAAGCCGTTTGAAGATAGAGAATTACAGACTGCCGTGGAGATGGCTCTCTACAAATACAAGATGGAGACCAAGTTAAAAAAACGGGAAGAGTGGCTTTCGACAATCCTCAAGAGCATCGGCGATGCAGTGATTGTGACGGACGAAAAAGGGTGTGTTAAGTTCATGAATGTTGTTGCCCGGTCCTTGACAGGGTGGAAGGAGGAAGAGGCTGCGGGGCAACCTCTAAAAAAGATCTTTAATATAATAAACGAAAAAACGCGTAAACAGGTAGAGGATCCCGTAACAAAGATAATTCGAAAAGGTGTTGCTGTGGGGCTGGCGAATCACACTGTACTGATAGCCAAAGATGGGACCGAAATACCGATTGATGACAGCGGGGCACCGATCAAAGATGCCCAAGGGAACATTGTTGGTGTTGTTTTGGTCTTCCATGACATTATCGAGCGCAAGAAGGCAGAGGAAGAAAAAGAGAAATTGCAGCAACAGCTCCAACAAGCTCAGAAGATGGAAGCCATTGGTACATTGGCCGGCGGAATCGCCCATGATTTTAATAACCTGCTTATGGGTATTCAGGGGTACGTCTCCTTGATGTTAAACGATCTTGAGCCGGCCCATCCTTATTGTGCCAGGCTTAAACGTGTTGAAGATCAGGTGAAAAGTGGTGCAGAATTAACTGCTCAACTATTAGGGTTTGCCAGGCGCGGGAAATATGACGTTAAACACACACACATTAATGAAATAGTCAGAAAGAGTGCCCATATGTTTGGGCGTACCAAGAAAGAGATTACGATCAGAGAAAAATATGCGCAGGACCTCTGGGCGGTAGAAGTTGATCAGGGGCAGATAGAACAGGTTCTTTTGAACCTTTATGTAAACGCATGGCAGGCTATGCCGGGCAGAGGTGACCTTTATCTGGAGACGAGTAACATTATCTTAGACAAAAACTATACCAAACCTTATAATGTGCAGCCCGGAAGATACATTAAAATATCTATTACCGATACCGGAATCGGCATGGATGAAGCGACTCAAAGACAGATATTCAATCCCTTCTTTACAACGAAAGAGATGGGCAGAGGTACCGGATTAGGTTTGGCTTCAGCCTATGGCATTATTAAGAGCCATGGCGGTATGATTAATGTTTATAGCGAAGAAGGCCACGGTACTACTTTTAACATTTACCTGCCGGCATTAGAGGCAACCGTCACTGCACAAGAAGCATCCCCCAGCGTCAAAGAGATGAAACAGGGGGACGAAACGATCCTTTTAGTTGACGATGAACAAGTTATGTTAGATGTAGGTGAAGAGATGCTCAGGGCTATGGGATATACAGTGTTCGTGGCGGCAGGAGGCAACGAAGCGATTGAGCGCTATAAGGCGAATAAGGATAAAATTGATGTAGTTGTTCTCGATATGATCATGCCCGGCATGGGCGGGCGAGATGCTTACGCCGTTCTAAAGAGGATCAATCCGGATATAAAAGTAATTATTTCCAGTGGATACAATATTAATGGAGAAGCGAGAAAAGTTATGCAACAAGGTGCAAACGATTTTATCCAGAAACCGTTTACCATGAAAGAATTGTCTCACAAGATAAGAGAAGTTTTGGATAAAGAATAGGGATTTAGGAATTTAGGAATTGTGAATTACAAGAGATTTAAGGAATTGCTGTATCGGAACACTAAATCCCCAAATCCCTCAATTCCTCAATTCCTAAATTCGTTAATTCCTCAATCCCTAAGAGTCTTCCTTGTTATTTTAGTCCTTGGCGTTGTGGTCGGAGCAGGGGGTGGCGCTTACCTTGCTCTGATGCATGACATGCCCCAGATACAATCTCTGGAAAGATTCAATCCCTCGGCAGTAACTCGAATTTATGCCTCTGATAAGACCCTGCTGGCAGAATTTTTTGTTGAAAAGAGGGTCCCCATCTCTTTAGATGCCATACCGAAATATCTAAAAAATGCGATTATCGCTACAGAAGACACTCATTTTTACGAACACGCCGGGGTTGACATTAAAGGGGTTGCTCGTGCCCTGGTCAAAGATATTATGGCCCGCCGATTTGTTGAAGGCGCTAGTACTATTACGCAGCAGCTTGCCAAAACTCTTTTCCTTACATCCAAGAAGACCATCTTAAGAAAGATAAAAGAGGTATTATTAGCCATTCAGATTGAACGGCGTTATACCAAAGATGAGATATTGGCACTTTATCTTAACCAAATCTATTTGGGAAGTGGCGCATATGGGGTAGAGGCCGCGGCCAATATCTATTTTGGGAAGTCGGCACAAGATCTTAACCTCCCGGAATGTGCACTGGTCGCTGGGTTGCCAAAATCTCCATCGCGGTATTCTCCTTTGGTAAATCGAGATCTGGCGCTCAAGCGAAGGACTATTGTTTTGGGCCGGATGAGACAAACAGGCGTAATATCTGAGAAGGAGTACCAGGAGGCAAAAGAGGCCCCTCTTGTGCTTGCTGAAGTGAAACAGGAGGAATGGAGGGCACCCTACTTTGTAAAATACGTAAAAGCCTTTTTGGAAGATACACTGGGGCAGGAATCCCTGTATAAAAGGGGACTGGCGGTATATACTACGCTCGACTCCGCTAAACAGTCTTTGGCTGAAAAGGTGTTTAAGGATGGTTTAGAGCAGCTCGAAAAGCGGATAAATCAGGGTTATGCAGAAGGAACAAAATATCCGCAGGGGGCGTTAGTCTGTCTGGATGCCCACCAGGGGAGTATTTTAGCTATGGTAGGTGGAAGGGATTTTGATGAAAGCCGCTTTAACCGTGCTACTCAAGCCCTGCGCCAGCCCGGGTCGGCCTTTAAACCAATAGTTTATGCATATGCCATAGAGCAAGGTTTTGTCCAGAATGATACGATTTGGGATGGTCCGATTGAGTTCAAGAGTGGTGGTGAAGAGAACTGGGCGCCGGTCAATTTTTCAGGTGACTACAAAGGGGAAATGACGCTTCGATGGGCCCTTGCTGTTTCTGAAAACATTCCGGCAGTCAAGCTTCTTAACAAGCTCGGAGCCGAATCTGTGGCCCAATTTGCACATAACATGGGTATAACCTCTGTATTCCAGCCCAATCTGACTCTTGCGTTAGGAGCTTCGGAGGTAGCTCTCCTTGAGTTGACAGCGGCGTATGCTGTGTTTCCGAATCAGGGGATCTGGGTCAAGCCATGTGCGGTTGTTGAGGTCTTTGATAGTGACGGACGTTTACTGTGGCGGATGAAACCCCAGAGACGGACAGTGATGCGTAAAGAATCAGCCTATATTATCACTGATATGTTGCAGGGTGTTGTTCAGAACGGAACAGGGCAAAAAGCAAAACGAATCGGACGTCCGCTTGGAGGCAAAACCGGCACTACAAATACTTATAGAGATGCTCTTTTTGTCGGTTTTTCTCCCACTTTGGTAACCGGAGTCTGGACGGGGTGTGATAACCATGAAAGCATAGGAGACCATGAGACAGGAGGGAGGGCCGCGCTCCCGATCTGGGTCGATTTTATGGAGGGGGCCTTGACAGGAGAGCTATATCACGATTTTTCAGTTCCGGAAAATATCATAAAAGTAAGCATTGATAAGGAATCAGGACTGTTGGCATCACAAGACTGTCCCTTTGCCGAAAAGGCGGCTTTTATAAAAGGGACGGAGCCCAAGGAGTATTGTCGGCATTAGGATCAGAATTCTCGGACAGCCTCCTATTCTCAGCATAGAAAACGCGCCGCATAAAAATACGGCGCAAGTCATTTCTGTTGATCATTCATGAACTTCTTGATATACTTCGTAAAACTTTACGTTTTTTAGGCCGTCTATTTCATGTTGGCCAATAAATAAAAATAGGAGTTAAAAATGGTACAGCTCGCTGAAATAAAAAAGGAAATTGAAGAATTGCCCAAACAGGAATATATCAATTTGAGGCAGTGGTTTGCTGAAAAGGACTGGGAAATATGGGATAAGCAAATTAAAGAGGACTCAAATTCAGGAAAATTAGACTTCCTAACCAAAGAAGCTCTGCAGGAAAAGAATAATGACAATTTAAAGGCTTTGTAAATGCATATGACGAGTTCTCGATTTTGGAAATGCTTTGATAAGCTTCCATCTTCTATCCGGAAAACAGCTGATGAAAATTTTGAACTTTTGAAGAACAATCCTTATCATCCTTCACTTCATTTCAAAAAAATTGGTTCCTTTTGGTCAGTTCGAATCGGCCTGAACTACAGAGCTCTTGCTATAGAAGATGGAGAAGACTTTATTTGGGTATGGATTGGGAATCATGATGAATATGAAAAAATGCTAACATAAAGAAAACCTTGGCTAACCCGCTGGAGAGGGACTGGGCAAAGCCGTGCCGTTTTTGAAAGGCGGTATTTGATAGGACTCAGGACTGTTGGCATCCAAAGACCGTCCCTTTGCCGAAAAAGCGGCTTTTATAAAAGGGACGGAGCCGAAGGAGTATTGCTGGCATTAGGATGAGACCTTTGAAACCCCCTCTATTGTTATATCAATTGCTCCGGACCGCGTTGTACGCCGATCACCTTGCCCTGGATCAATACTTCCCCAAACCCATAACGCATCAACGGATATGCCCTGTTTTCCGGGCGAAGTTCAATATGATCTTTGCGTAAAAAGAAACGCTTCACTGTCGCCTCTTCGTTATTGATCAGCGCCACCACGATTTCACCATTCTGGGCATATTGACGCGGCTCACAGATCACCAGATCAGATGGCAGAATGCCAACATTTTTCATCGAATCGCCTTTGACGCGCAAGGCAAAAAGATTTTGACCACGATACACATCTCCATCCACCACAAC
>DAOVGD010000011.1 GCA_030672555.1 Desulfobacterales bacterium | reverse complement strand
CGCGGCGCTGTGGCCATCGGGTTTTTTAACGATATCATGGGTAGGGATATAACCTTTTTTCAACTGACCTACTACATGATGATCCCGGGGTGGCTGATGACCTTTTTACTCTGGGGATTTTTCATGATCTTTTTTAAACCGGAGAAAAAGACGATCCCCGGCCTCAGGGAAAAGGCGAAACAACTGAATGCCGAATTGGGAAAGATTACCAAGGATGAGATTTTAGCCATACTCATTGTCGTTGCGGTGATCATCTTCCTCGGGCTGCGGTCCTTTATGCCGGAGTTGAGAGTGTTTCATAAAACAGCGATTGTTTTGCTTTCCACCGTTGTATTTTTCCTCGTAAAAATTTTGGATGTTAAGGATCTGGAAGCGATTCCCTGGAATATTATATTGCTCTTTGCCGGGGCCATGAGCATCGGTTTTTGCCTCTGGGAAACGGGCGCTGCCAAATGGATGGCGGTGAACTGGCTGGTGATGTTCCAGGAATCCCCCGGGTTTGTATTTGTCATGAGTATCGCCTTTTTTGTCATGATTATGACCAACTTTATCATGAACGTGGCTGCTATTGCCATCTCCCTTCCTGTGGCCCTGGTGATCGCTCCTTATCTGGGAGTGGCCGGAGAGGTGATCCTCTTTGCATCACTGGTAACAGCGGGTATGCCCTTCCTCTTGCTGGTGGGCGCGGCCCCGAACGCCATAGCGTATGATTCAAAGCAGTTTAGCACAGGCGAATTCTTTCTCTACGGCCTTCCGGCCAGTGTCATATTGATGGCCGTTGTGGCTCTGTGCGTCGGAGTAATCTGGCCGATTTTGGGGATGCCGATCTCTGTGCCAGCGCCGTAGGAGGGACAGATGGTTTTCATTTAACATTTTTCATTTAACATTTTTCATTTATCATTAAAAGCGGACTGATTCATTTAAATAATGATCAATGACAAATGACAGATGACAGATGATAGATGACCAATTCACACTGGAGGTTCATATGGAATACCTGAAGCGTCCACACATTATCCCTGACACCCGGACTGTTATGTCCCGTCAATACAATCTGGCGGCATTTTTCGGAAAGCTTGGGGAAGTGGTGACCGATTATTGCAAGTTTGATACAGCCAAAACCATGCCTGTAAAGGTTGAGTGTCCTGATGAGAGCCAGGGCCTGAAGATCCTATATTTTATAGCCACTTTTGGGACGTCCCCCTTTGTTGGAGGGAAGCTGGGGGCCGAACTCGATACCAAGGCCATTGTTCCGGCCTCACACCACGCTGAAAATTTGGTGTATGTGATGGGGAGCCACACCGGCTACGACCACCGGACCAGGACATTGGGAAGGATCTATCGCGAAAAAGAGGGCGGCTTCAGCGCTTGCTGCGGTAAACTGGCCGGTGTCATGGGACCTTATCTCAAAGAGTACGAATATGCCAAGACCAATATTAAACTCTTCAAAAAAGAGGGCCGGGTTTTCCTTGAGGTTCCGAACCGACTTCTGGGGATTCATAGCTCTGATGAGCCACATCCTGCCAAACTGTGTCTGGAACCTTCTTTGATAAAAGGCAATCCGGAGTCAGAGGGTGTTATGACGGCAGAAAGCCCACGGTCGGTTATTTTTGAGGCCCATCCGGCTTTACAACATGCTCTCGGAGCGAAGAAGCGGAACATAACGCATGACCCCACCCCGATAGGAGACGATCTAACGGGGGACTATTTTAGATTTCTTTGGGTATCGTCGGACCCCTTTCCTGATGACATTACGCGGAGATTACATCCCCTGATGCATCAAATCGTCTCCAGCTTAGACGCTCCGCCTATGGTCACCGTTGCAAATGTGAACACGTGGATAGAGTTCAACCGATTCGTGGATGCCATCCATGCAATACCGGATGTATTGTCCAAGGGGATCTTTGGTGTATCCGGTTTAACAGTCGATCTCTATTTTGAGGACCGGACTTATCGTTATTCCAATGTTTACTATCCGCAATACGCCTTCTTCAAACCGGCAGGCGAGAGAGAGGGGATTGTTATGGGGCCGTCTGAGATCAGCAAACTCCTGGACTCTTATACCCCCAAGGAGAGACTCTCCATAGACCGGATACTTGAGTTGAATGACCAGGCAGGCGAAGAGATCGAGTTTTAGTCAAGAGATTAAACTTAAGAGGACTCGGTAATCCTCCTTCGAGAGCGGAGAAAAATCCCATTCACTCCTTAGGGCAAACACAGTTTTAGACTCTGGTGCTATCTCAAAAAGGTAATAGTTCACCATTCGGGCAAGGAAAACCGCACCTGTTCGGCCTGTAGGCCGGACTTTCCGGTTTGATAACCAACTTTATGTCTGATAAGGTTATGAAATAGAGTTTGACAGCGATTTTGATAATACCTTATATAATATAACAAAGAGGGTATTATGCCACAGTGTAAGAAGTGTGGAAAAAAGGGCTTGCTGTTAAAATTGGATGAGAAAACAAGGCTGTGCCTTTCCTGCAACGCTGCTTTTGTGGAAAGCGGCAAGCATCTAACTGAGAAGATAACGGAAAGGGTAAATTTGATAGCACAGTTTGATGACCCGAAGACTGTTGTGTTCCGGTGTGATCAAATAGAAGAGAGTGCAAATAAGCTGATTTCACTCCATAAAGAGTATTTTCTGGAACCTAGATCAGAATTGTTAGATGTTGTGAGTTGGTGTAAAGGAATTAAGCAAAAGGCTTTGAGCAAAATGCAAAAATGACTGTAACCTGCCTCTCTCCTGGAGCAGACCTCTTGGCAAAAAAAGGAGGTTTAAAGATGGCTGAAATCAAAAAGCTAAGAGATCTCATAATTCCCATCACAGATTATCCCCATATGCCCTATTGGGCCACCTTAGAAGAGGCTATTGTCCTGTTGAACTTTTCCTATGAGACAGGTCATTACACCATTTTGGTCTTTGACGAGTCTTACAGATTATTGGGAGTGTTACACCAGAGAGAGATACTGAGAGGTATCCAGCCAAAGCTTGTAGAACTCTCGCCCGGGAAGGTTCCTAACGCATGGGAAGAGCTTATGTCAACTGCTAATCCTAAGCAGCTAAAAAGACCCATAAAGGATTTTATGACTCCGTTCAACATAATTGTAGACGTCGAAGACCATATCCTAAAAGTGGCTCACCTCATGCTCAAGCACAATACAGGCCTGCTGCCGGTTAAGGAGTCGGAAAAGGTGATAGGGGCAGTGGGAATGCATAATATATTTCACGAGATTACCGCGTTTATCCTTAAGTCTAAAGTGACTACTTAGGCGCCTTGCCGCCAAGATACCAAGGCGCTGAGATTATGAAAGTGATAAAGGGGCGTTGAGAATCCAGGTGCGTAGTTTATTGGACATATTTAAAAAGATCAAGTTTAAAAGGACCGAGACTTCTACACCATCACCTCCTGAGAGAACGATATTCAAAGAGAGGTACGATTGTTTCCAGAAGCTGCTCTCTGCAAACAACAGCGTCTTGGAGACGATGGCGGATATGGAAGAAAAGATTTCAGGTGATTATATATTTGACATGTCGTATGTGAGATCCACCTGTGAGACTGTGGTGGAGAGTGTCCATAATATAATAGAGCATCTCAACAAGCTCTCAAATGGAAAATATAGTGCTCTATATGACGCATTTGAAAAAATTAACTCAGATATCGAAGGAGCCCTTGCCAAGAAGGCGGAGATTCCGGTAACCCCTTTTACCATACCCTTTGAACAGGTGACTAAGGATATGGTAAACAGCGTGGGCGGCAAGAATGCCAATTTGGGGGAGGTCAAAAATAGGGTTAATCTGCCAGTCCCTGAGGGCTTTTGCATAAGCGCCTATGCCTTTAAGAAATTTATGGATTATGATAAGTTAAGAGATGAAATCACTCTATCTTCGGTAGATATAGGGGATGTAGAAGGGCTAAATAGGATAAGCAAGAAAGTGCGAGACCTGATTATGAAGGCCCACATCCCTCCTGATTTGGAAAGAAGCATATCAAATGCCTACCTGGAACTTAGCAAAAAAATAGCCCATAGGGGCGGTATACTTAATGCGTCCGTTAGAAGCAGTGCCATCCATGAGGATGCCCACTTCACCTTTGCAGGTCAATATAAAACCGCACTAAATGTCGTCCCGGAGAACCTAACAAAAAAATATAGAGAGGTTGTGGCGAGTCTATTCACCCCAAGGGCTATATTCTATTGTGAAAGTAAAGGCTTCCAGGAAGAAGATATGGTCATGGCCGTTGGGGTAGTTGAAATGATTGATGCCAAGGCCAGCGGAGTCATGTATTCACGTGATCCTACGGATGCAGGAAGGGATGCAATTATAATCAATGCCGTGTGGGGTCTGGGGCCGTATGCCGTAGAAGGAAAGGTAAGTCCCAATACTTATGTGGTTTCCAAGGATTCTGACAGGACCATTTTGGAAAAAAACATACCAGTGCAAGGGGTTATGCTCAAATGCAGCCCTGAGGAGGGTGCAGGAGAGGTTGAAGCTCTAGAGGGGAAAGAGGGGAAACCGTGTTTGGCCGATGATCAAATAAAGACCCTTGCCGAATATGCCCTGGTACTTGAGCAACACTATGGGAAGCCACAGGATATCGAATGGTCCCTTGACCAAAACGACAACTTTTTTATTCTACAGTCCAGACCCCTCAGGATTTTAGCCGAAAAATCAAAGAAGCCTATTCCCACATCGTTACGGGGCTATAAGCTTTTGATTGATAAGGGCCAAATTGCATGCAAGGGTGTTGGTGCGGGGAAGGTATATTTGATCACGAAGGAGGAAGACCTCGAGAACTTCCCGGAAGGGGCCGTACTGGTAGCCAAACATACCTCACCCAAGTTTGTTACTGTCATGAACAAAGCCAGTGCTATTGTTGCCGATGTAGGTAGCCCCACTGGCCATATGGCATCGCTTGCCAGAGAGTATAATGTGCCCACTATCCTCAATACCGAGGTAGCAATGAAGAGCCTGGAGGCTGGTCAGGAAATAACGGTTGATGCCATTAATAGAAATATTTATGAAGGGCGCATAGAGGAACTTGTTGAGGCAGGGAAAACAGAGAACCCTTTCAAAGATACCCCTGTTTTTAAGGTCTTAAAAGGGGTCTTGCAAAACATAGTTCCTCTAAACCTCATATATCCTGAGGATGAAGAAAAATTTAGGCCTGAATTGTGTGAAACCTTTCATGACATAACACGGTTTGCCCATGAAGTGGCAATGAATGAGATGTTCAAAATCGGTGGAGGCCCGGATGTAAAGAAGGGAGGGGCCATAAAGCTGGTGGTCAAGCTCCCTCTTGACATACATGTGATAGACCTTGGTGGCGGTGTGAAAAATGATTCAGACAAGATTACGCCCGATCATATTCTTTCCATACCTATGAATGCTCTCCTAAAGGGGTTGATGGAGATAGAATGGCCGGGCCCCCCTCCTGTAAACGTAAAGGGCTTTCTCAGTGTAGTTGCCAATACCACCATACAACCCCACTCCGAGAAGGCGCTATGGGAACCCAGCTTTGCTGTAATATCCAAGGAATACATGAACTTTAGTATCAGGCTCGGCTATCACCTGCAGACCGTCGAAGCATACGCGGGTGATAATCTGAATGATAACTATATCCGATTCTTATTGAAAGGTGGCGGGGCTTCCATAGATAGACGCGCCAGAAGGACTCGACTTATAAAAGAGGTTTTAGAAAAGATAGATTTTCATGTTGATAGGACCGGAGATGTCCTGGATGGCAGGGTGACCAAATATGACAGAGCAACAATTGAGAAAAAACTGGGTACAGTGGCTAAGTTGACCGCATTCACCAAACAATTGGACATGACTCTATTTAACGACGCTGTCGTAGACTGGTATGTTCAGGAATTCATCAAGAAACATTACGTTGAGGAGAAAAAACCGGGTCGGTGTTAACACCCGTCGGATAAGCTCATATCAAACAATACGAGCCTAATCAGAGACCTTTGCAAAATGTCAGTTTTGCAAAGGTCTCAATCGGTAACAGAGGCAGACTTCACAGTTATGCCTAAATTAGGATCTAAGAATTTTCGGGATGGGGATTTAAATGGAACATATTGAAAAGGGGTTAAATGTTGCAATAGTGGGCGGGGGGCACGGCTGCAAGGCCTTTTTGGAATTGTTGGCAGGTGGTGCTCTCAAAAAAGTGCAAATGAATATCCTTAGCGTAGCAGACATAAACGAAGATGCCGAAGGTCTCAGATATGCCAAAAAAATGGGTGTATTTACGACCAATGATTATAAGGTATTTTATGGACTCAATGGCCTTAATCTGATTATTGAATTAACCGGAGATAATGAAGTCCGAGAGGCGATTATTAAAACCAAGCCACACCATGTGCAGTTGATGGATCATATCAGTGCCAGGCTATTCTGGGAGATCATGGAAGGTGAGAAGGAATTAAAACTAAAGGATGAATTGTTAGAAACCAAAAAATTTTTACATGCCATTATAAATGGTATTAGAGACCAAATTATGGTTGTTGACAGGGATTACAGGATAGAGGAAGCAAATGAAGCGTTGGTAGCAAGGCTGGGTAAACCGAAGCATGAGATTATTGGTGAATATTGTTATTGGGCTCTTCATAGTACGCATGAACCTTGCAATATACCCAATCATTCCTGTCCGGTGCAAGTGGCATTCAAAACAGGTGAAACTTGCGAGGTACTACATACACATTATGAAGGGCGTGGCGTTTCATATTTCAGGGTCATAGCCTATCCAATGTTGGATGATGAGGGCGAGGTTACCCGGGTGATTGAAATGGCAAGGGATATTACAAAATGGAAAAAGAGTGGAGACCAGTTGTATCATGTACAAAAGCTGGTGTTCTTGGGAAAGTTGGCCGCGGGTTTGGCCCATGAGCTCAATAACCCAGTGGCTGTAATACTTGGTTTTGCCGATCTCCTCTTGGAGAAGATAGAGGTTGGTTGCCCGACCTATGAGATTCTCAAAATTATAGAGAGACAAGGGCTTAATTGTAAAAGGATTGTCGAAAACCTTTTAAGCTTTGCCAGACATCCGGAGACAACCGAGTATTCTACTGACGTCAATGTAGACCTTGAAGGGGTGATTTCCGTGGTTGAGAATATCCTGACTACCAACAAGGTCACTTTAGAGAAGAACTTTGCAGGTGATTTGCCGAGAGTGAGGGGAGATTCAGGACATTTACGGCAGGTCTTTATAAATTTAATTACCAACGCTGTTGCCGCAATGGCTGGAGGAGGGCGTTTGACTATTTCTACCAGACTCGATGAGTCTGATAACAGAGTAAAGATTTTTTTCAAGGATACAGGACACGGTATTAAAAGGGAATACAGAGACAAGATATTTGATCCCTTTTTCACCACAAGAGAGGTAGGGGAGGGGACAGGATTGGGGCTTTCGGCTTGTTATGGTATCGTGAACAAGTATGACGGAGACATAACCTTTGAGACAGTGGGTGAAGAAGAGGACAGGGAGAGAAAAGGTACCACCTTCACGGTGTCTTTGCCTGTTGCTCTTTCGGTAGATGAAGAAATATCTAGTAGAGCCTAAGTGTCATCTATGAGGTTGTCCGAAAACTCCCTCTCCCTTGAGGGAGAGGGCTGGGGTGAGGGTGATAACATATTGATTTATGATTTATAACCCCTCACCCTAACCCTCTCCCCCTTGGGGAGAGGGGATAATGGGGTTGTCGGACATATTGCTTCTTGAAGGCAAGATCATTCCGGGGTTAAGCATGGTGAATGAAGAAAAAGGGTATTTTAAGAACAAATACTACAACATAAGAAAGGCTGTCGTTGTTGTTGGCATTCTCATAATGGTGCTACTTATGGGTGCCCTCTATCTGGGCATAACCTCTGCCAGACAAATGAAAGAGATTATCTGTGAGGATTTTAACCAGCAGCAATTGGTATTAGCCAAGTATGCCACCAATGGAATGCAAGGCAGTCTGAATTTCATTAGGAACGAGCTTTCACTGCTAAACCTCTCTCCATCCATTCAATATCTGGAGGAGGTATCCTGGGGCAGCCGCATGAATAGAACCTTTTCCGCCCTTAAGGATGAGGGGGTATTAGAAATAAGACTGATAGAGGACAAGGGAAAAACAGCCTATGTCGTTGATGGACGGGGGGTCCCCCGCGTAGTACAGGGCCATTTCAGAGATACAGAGCACTTTAAGTGGGCTAATCTGAAGGAAAATAAGAATAGGATTTATGTGAGTGAGCTTACAGGAGAGCATGTAGAGTATCCTGGAAAACTTGTTATGATATTGGCGACACCTACTTATGAGGAATCTGTTGATGCGGCCTATCCAGTGCCTACCGGTCGCTTAGCTGGCGTGCTTCTATTTACTGTAGATGTTACCCACTTAGTTAAAAAGGCTATCAAAGATATAAAATCAGGCAAAACAGGATATGTCTGGGTTATAGATGGCAGAGGTGTATTCCTATACCATCCCCAAAGGGACTTTATCGGAGAGGATGCCTTTAAGGTCCGTGCTGCAAAAAAACCCAAGATTTCTTTCGCCCGGATTAATATGATTCAGAAGGAAAGGATGCTTAAAGGTGAGGAAGGAACCGGGTGGTATATCTCCGGGTGGCACCGGGGTATAGAAGCCGAGATGAAAAAATTGATTGCCTATGCACCCGTTCATCTAAACTTGGGGTCCCGTCCTAAGTGGTCATGGGCGGTGGCTGTAGTGGCCCCGATGAGCGAGGTTGAGGGTACAATCCATTCGGTTTACATCCGCCAGTTCTATCTTCAAGGTGTCATTATCTTTGTTATTATTTTAAGTGGCGTGTATGTCATAAGTTTTGAGAGACGCTGGGCCAAGACACTTGAAGCAGAGGTGATGAATAAAACGGAAGACCTGAAAAAATCGCTGGAGGAGCTGAAAAAATCACAGGAGAAATACAAAACCCTTGTAGAAAGTGCAGAGGACCTGATCTTTAGCGTGGATGAAAATGGAAATTTCCTGTCCATGAATAGATGTGCCGCCAATTTCTTTAAAGGACGCCCGGAAGATCTGATCGGCAAGAGTATGTGTGATCTTTTCTCTGCAAAGAGTGCAGAATTGCAGATGAGCTTTATCAGCCAGGTGTTCAATACAGGAAGGAACATAAACGTAAAGTATCCAGTGGAAATCGGGAAACGTGAGTACTGGTTTACCAGCAACTTCGTAGCCCTTAAGGATGAAAGCGGCGAGGTATTTGCCGCTCTGGGAATCTCGAGGGATATTACAGAGAGAAAGAAGCTGGAAGAAGAACAGATGTATAATACAGAAAAGTTGGCCTCTCTGGGAAAATTGACTGCCGGTGTAGCCCATGAACTCAATAACCCAGTGGCGGTAATCATTGGTTTTAGCGATCTTCTCTTAGAGAAGATTGATCCTGGTAGCAAGATTCATGAGATTGTAGAAGCCATAGAGAGGCAAGCGCTTAATTGCAAAAGGATTGTTGAAAGCATTCTGGGCTTTGCCAGATATCCTGAGACAAGCGAGTATTCTACTGATGTCAATCTAAACCTTGAAAGGGTGATTTCTGTGGTTGAGAATGTCCTGGTTACAAAAAAGATCACCTTAGTGAAGAACCTTGCAGAAGATTTGCCAAAAGTAAGGGGAGATTCAGGACACTTACAGCAGGTCTTCATGAATTTTATTACCAATGCTTTTGGCGCTATGGAAGAAGGAGGGGTTTTGACTGTTGCTACCAGACGTAATATCCCTGGCAACAAAGTGGAGATCCTTTTCAAGGATACAGGACAGGGTATTAAAAGGGAATACAGAGACAAGATATTTGATGCCTTTTTCACCACAAAAAGGGTAGGGGAGGGGACAGGACTGGGGCTTTCGGTCAGTTATGGTATCGTGACCAAGTATGACGGAGACATAACCTTTGAGACAGTTGCTGAAGAGGAGGACAGGGAGAGAAAGGGTACTACCTTCACGGTGTCTTTGCCTGTTGCTCCTTCGGGTAGTAAGCAAATTTCTGATTAAACCTAAGGAGCATTGACGATTTTCGATTGACTATTGATGATTTCGTATATCAATTGAGTCCTTTGCTCAATTGAGGTATTATTTTTTTTAATGATAAATGCTCAATTTTCGCTTTGAGCTTTCAGCTTTGAACTAACTAGTGTCCATGCAAAAATACCTTAAATCCCCTCCCCCTTGACGGGGGAGGGTCAGGGTGGGGGGAGAGGGAGCTTCTGAATGGACACCGACTAAACTCAGGCGTTCTGCCTGCACGGGAGGTAAAGATGGCGCATATTTTAATCGTGGACGATGAACTCGATATGCTTGCTCTTCTTGCTATGATCATTAGGGAAAAGACTAATCACCAGGTAACCACCACCAGTAATCCTTTAGAGGTACTTGAATTGGTCAAAACAGAAGACTACGATCTGGTGATCTCTGATCTCAAGATGCCAGGTATGGATGGTGTAGAACTCATCGCTGAGATTAGAAAGATGGATAGCAATATTCCTATACTTATTATTACTGCCTATGGTTCCATTGAGTCGGCAGAAGAGGCTGTACGCAAAGGCGCCTATGATTATATCACAAAGCCCTTCCGTAAGGAACAGATACTGATTGCTATCGACAGGGCTCTGGAGTGGCAAAAGATGAAAACACAACTGCGCCAACTGCAGGAGACCGCTGAGTCAAAGTAGTAAGCGCCAGCCTTTTATCCTCTATTCTTGATTAAGCTTTTTTATACCCCATCCGCTTGCGGTAGGGTTTCCGTTAGTTCCCTCTCCCCCCTTCGGGTCTGAGGCCTCAGGGTCGATGACTGGGGGAGAGGGTTAGGGTGAGGGGGATATAAAGGGATTACCTTGTGATACCCTGCAGCTTGCTGCAGGGTTCTTCATTTTTCGCCTTGTTTAGCCCTGAAGAAAAACGGAAGGAATGTCTTTGCTATGTTCAAATTTTTTGATCTGTTTAGAAAGAGTACGATTAGTGCACGCATTGCGCCGGACAAGGCCGGTTTTCAGCGCAAGTACCGGTACTTTACCAGCATATTAGCCGGAAACAATCGTGCCCTTGAAATCATAACCGACCTGGAGCATCTCTTTTACGAGGACAAGCCTTTTAACATGGGTTATGTACTGGTCCAGTCGGAAATATTAATAGGAGAGGCGCTTAATATTGTTGAAGACCTGAATGCCCTGTCAGGCGGAAAATATCCCGGGCTTTTTGATGCTGCCGACACAATAGGCGCTGGTATCCTTGCCGAGCTGGAAAGGAAGAAGAAACTTGATAAGACAAATTTTGTTTTTCCGCTTGAAAGACTCAGTCAGGAAAGTGTTGATGACGTTGGTGGTAAAGCCGCCAACCTCGGCGAGGTCTTTAACCGTGTCAACCTTCCCGTACCCCAGGGGTTTGCGGTAACCGCTTATGCCTGTCAGCATTTCATGGAGCATAATAACCTGGCCGATCTGGTGGACAGTAAACTGAGGCACCTGGATGTCAATGATACTGAGAGCCTGATGAAAGTCAGCGACAAAATACGGTCCATGATCTTGGAGGCTGAACTTCCAATAGATCTGGAAAGGGCTATTATTCAGGCATTTGGTGAGCTGCGGCAAAAACTTGGACCTGATATCCGTATTTCGGTCAGAAGTAGCGCTACCACTGAAGATTCCGAGGCGAGCTTTGCAGGCCAACACTCCACGGTCCTCAATGTGGGCCAGGAAAATCTGATCAATGCATATAAAGAGGTGGTGTCGAGCACCTTTAATCCCCGGGCAATTTTTTATCGCCGGAGTAAGGGATATATGGATCAGGATGTTATCATGTCCGTGGCTTGTGTCATGATGATTGACGCAAAGGTCAGTGGTGTCATGTATACCGTTGATCCGCATGACAGCCGACATTCGGTTATTCTGATCAGCGCTGTTTGGGGATTGTGCGCAGGCGCGGTGGAAGGTTCAATACTTACCGATTATTACGAGATTAATAAGAAAGACAGACGGATCCAGGATTCAACAGTGGTTACCAAAGCAACCATGCTCAGGTCTGGCGTTAGTGATGGTCTCAGGGAAGAATCGGTCCCCGACGATATGAAGGACAGGCCCTGTCTTGAGCCGGCACAAATAGAGATGTTGGTTGATTATGGCTTGCGGTTGGAGGGGCACTACGGTGTAGCTCTTGATATCGAGTGGGCCATGGATCAGAACGACAGGTTCTACATTTTACAGGCACGACCCCTGAAGCGATCTTTGAAATTGAGCAAGGACAAGATTGCCGGGACATCCGCGGATAACGCACAAGAAGAGTTCCCCGACCATCCGATAGTGCTGAGAGAAGGCGTAACAGCTTCAGAAGGGGTGGCTACCGGATTGGCTTATATATTAACTTCAGAACACAATCTCCCCGGCGTGCCTGAAGGCTCTATATTGATTGCCCAACAAACATCCCCCCGCTATGTCCCGGTTATCGGCCGCGTACAGGCCATTGTAACCGACGTGGGGAGTGTTACCGGCCACATGGCTTCCGTGGCCAGGGAATTTCGCATTCCCACCCTGGTGGGAACCGGTTCCGGCACGGCGACCATCCCCCATGGCAAAGAGATTACAGTGGATGCCACAAACGGGGTTATTTATGAGGGGCGTGTAGAACAACTCTTACACGAGGAAATAACAATTAACCCCATGAAGGGGAGCCCCACGTATAAATCGCTCCAGTCGTCCTTAAAGAAAATCGCTCCCTTGAACCTGACCGATCCCAATTACGAGAATTTTGCGCCGGAAGGATGTCAGACGATCCATGACATCCTACGTTTTGCCCATGAGATGGCAATGCAGGAGATGTTTCGAATTGGTGATGACGTTGAAGTCGAAAAGAGTATTGCGGTGCACCTTCGCGCTTATCTCCCCGTAAACATATACGTCGTTGATTTGGGAGGTGGTCTCTCGGTAGATCCTGGAGCGCGTGAAGCACAGACCAAAGATGTGATGTCCATACCCTTCAGGGCACTATTAAAAGGAATGACGCACAAAGATGTTGACTGGTCAGGCGATGTCGGAGTAGATTGGCGCGGATTTACATCAATTGTGGCCGAATCTGTATTTCGCGACCCTATGAAGGAAGGCCGGATGGGAGGACCGAATTATGCCGTCATATCCGGTGAATACCTCAATTTTAATTCCCGGCTGGGATATCATTTTGCCACTCTCGATACATACTGCGGCCCTGAGGTGAATGATAATTATATCACGTTCTCCTTTAAAGGGGGGGCGGCCGATATCGGAAGGCGCTCCAGGCGGGCGCGTCTCATAGCGTTAATCCTCAAGAGGTTGCGATTCAAGGTGGAACTAAAAGGTGATATGTTGAGAGGCGAGTTGAAAAAGTACGACTGCGATCGTCTTCAGGAGAAACTCGACATGCTGGGCAGGCTCCTTGGATCGGTTCGCCTTTTGGACATGGTCTTGTCTGATGATGGCCAGGTTGGATGGTATGTGGATGAGTTTTTTAAGGGGAATTATACGTTTGAGAGGAAACATTGATGACTTCGTAAAAAGTCCCTAATTCGCCTGATTGGTCACTTGATAAGACTATCATTTGGCATTGATCATTTCACATTTGTCATCTGTCATTTTTTTAATGGTAAATGCCCAATGATCAATGCCCAATGATCAATGATCACTGATAGATGATAAGACCAAAAGAGGCTCATCAGGGACTTTTTACGAAGTCATCAACATTAGTGATTACAAAAAGGGAATCGTTGGAGGAAACTTATTAGAGGTCAAAGCTACTGAAATGTCCGTTGTCAGTGGCCCGTTGTCCGTTGCAAGAAGATCGTTTTTTAATGCAACGGACTACAGACAACGGACGATTACAAGAAGCAATTGGGCTTGTTCATGGCAGGGCCTTGACGGCCCTACCATGACACGTTGTCGAGTCAAATCAATGTTCCAGCCTCAAACCCCATCCTTCAAACATGAACAAGATGGCAAAGCCGTACCACATGGTGTAAGCCACATAAAAGATCAATGAGAAGATGACAATGCCGAAACGGTCACCGATCTTTTGGGGGTCGATCTTGTAGTAGTTATAGCATGTCTCCACGGCTTTTGTGGCCACTGTGTCAACAATCTTGGCCTCTTCAAACTTCGACTGCTTTTTTAAGTCGGCCTCCGCCAGCTTAA